>JAQWOT010000054.1 GCA_029245725.1 SAR324 cluster bacterium
ATGATGTTCTCAAGCAACAGCTAGAAAGTCTCCGTTCTGGGCCAGCTGTACTACAGGAAGTCAATGCGTTCTGGGAGGTGGCCCAACGTCCAATTTCGCTCTGGATGGAAGGGCCAGCTGAAGGAATTACATTGCTAAATGCCACTCTTGAAAAACTAGAGCAGGCTATTGCAAAACAAATGGCTGGAGAGTCGTTGGTACCACAGGTGGCAGTTCCCAACATGCTGATGAGACCGAAACAGGAATTCAGGCGTTTTACACTGCGCTATCTGTCTGTGGTCCTCGGATGATCATGGCAGAAGGACAGTAGATTACGTTACCCAGCACAGAAGACCAACTGCGGGAATTTTTCCAGCAAGCCCTTGATTTTGTAGAGACTCAGCCCCAACCGTTGATCTTGCCAGATCGCCAGAACAATGCCTTACTGATTCGAGGAACCAAAGCACAGCTACAACTGGTGGAAGAACTGATTGTGTTGTGGGATCAACCGAGCCCTTTGATTTGCATCGAAGCACATATTTTTGAAATCATAGAGAAAATTTCTCGGGAATTGGGGCTATGCTGGTGGGGCACTGGCTTTTCTGCTGATGGGGTACGCGCTCTGGAAGGCCCAGACTTTGGTCTGAGTTGGACAGCGGGTCCTTTTGATATCAGTCGTGGTGTCCGCATTGACGCGATGCTGCGAATGCTGCAAGAGCAGGGAGAAGGTCGGGTGCTCTCGCGTCCTGTTGTGGTTACCCTGAATGGTCTTGAGGCAGAGATGAGCAGTGGCTCATTGCTGAGTGTGCGTTTGGTAAGTGATACGGACGTGAAATTACAGCAGATTCAGACTGGTGTAACGCTAAGGTTCACTCCACGTTGGATTGAACCTCGAGGCTCTGGTCAGGATGGTCATGTGCAGGTTAGTATTCATGCAGAAACAAGCACACCACTGCAGGACAATGCGATTGATGGCATTCCCCAGATCAACAGTCAGAAAGGCAGAAGTTCCTTGATGGTCTCTAATGGTTAACCCATTTTGATGGGAGGAATGATTCGCCAGCAAAGCTCTAACAGTACGCAGGGCGTCCCTTTGTTTCAGGATCTACCATTGCTGGGCCCGCTCTTTGGACTGAGAGATGATCAACAAGTGTTTGATCATGTGCTGGTCTTTGTCATCCCCACTCTTTTAGACGATGTTGCTCCTTTGAGCCTACCCAGCTTGCCAGAGTTGACACCGGAGTGAGCCAGTAAATTGCTGGAACCCTGAGATCTCCGAAGCGTATGGAGAAATTCAGAGATTGCAGCCGATGTCTTGACTGGGGTATGAATGATGGAAACTTTTCGTAACCAAGAACCTCTCTTGCACAATCATCCATGACCGAGCAACTCTTCGATTCGGAAATCTACCTGGGCCGTAAGCGTCGGGAAAGAATCTTGAGTTGGGGTTCGATGATTCTTGGGTCACTGATCTTACTGGATAGTGGAGCACCGATTCCTTTTCCCCTGGTTGGTCTCCCATCTATTCTCGTTGGTGGTGCCTTGTTTGGCTTTGGGTACTACCAATATGGCATCTATCGCCAATTACCATTGCATGAGGCTGTCCAACTAGCACGTAGTCAAAGTGGAGAGTTGAGCCGAACTGATTTGTTCCTTCAGTTGCGCCTGACTGCCAAGCAAACCGACGAAATCTTGCATGAATTAGTAAGCGCAGGACTGCTAGAACCGGTCAGTCCTGATCTGCCAGCTGAACAGGAGATGCGCTACCGTTTGCTCAAGTAAGATGCTTCCAAAACTCTCTCCTCCCTGGCTTTGGCGCAATCCATTGCTCCGCGCTGCTCTGGCTGCTCTTGCGTTTGTTTACGAAGCACTGCTGCTGCTACGCCTATGGATGTATCGTCATGGATTGATCACAACCTTTCACCCTCCTGTGCCAGTCATTGCTGTAGGAAACCTTACAGTAGGGGGCGCTGGCAAGACTCCAGTTATCGAAATGCTCATGCGTTCCCTGCAGCAGCAGCAAAGAAGAGTTGTGATTCTCAGTCGGGGTTATGGAAGGTGTTCCAAAGCGACTCTCCAACGTTTCTGTTCAACCGATGCTCCTTGGCCACTGAGCCCAAAATTATTAGGTGATGAACCGGCCTGGCTAGCTCAACGTCATCCTGAGATGCCAATCTATGTCGGATCTTCTCGAATTCGTAATGCGCGCTGGGCTTTGCTCCGTGATCGACCTGATCTGATTCTGCTGGATGATGCCTACCAACATCTTGCTGTAGCAAGAGATCTCAACCTGCTGCTAATTGATGCAGAGCGAGGCCTTGGCAATCGCCAACTCCTTCCACTGGGTGAGTTGCGTGAGCCTGAGCATCACTGGAACCGGGCTGATGCGATTCTACTGACTAAAGCCAACCTGGGTTTCTCTGATGCCTGGATGCATTTGTTGCGGCAGGAACTCAAGGTAAATCGGCCAATCTTTCGCTGTGACTATCTACCCGTCCGCTTACGAAGATTGGATGGTCAGGAAGTGAGAGATACCAAAACACTGGCTAAGGAAGTTATTTTTGCCAATTGTGGCATTGCCCAACCTGAAGGCTTCGCTCAAGTACTGCGACCTCTCTGTCAGAGCTTGGAAGAACTTTCGAGCTGGCCCGACCATCATTCCTACACTGGTGAAGACGTTCAGCGTTTGCTTTGGCTTCGGCGTAAAAGCCGTGCGCAGCGTTGGGTTACAACAGAGAAGGATGCAGTCAAACTAGCTGCCTTTGCAGAGTTGGCTGAAATCGTCTGGATTTTAGAGATGGAGGTGGTACCAGAGCCGTCTTGGCATCAGTTCTTTAGTGGCTTTTTGCAATGTCATCCGTTAAAGTGAAGCTTTTATAACTCTAATCTGGAGTAGATGCTGATGGCGCTTTTACAGGTTCATGAATTCCCAGATCCAATCCTGCAGCAGCACGCCATGCCGGTTACGGTTTTTGATGATAAATTGCGCCAACTTGCTGCGGACATGTTGGAGACCATGTATGAAGAAAGAGGCATTGGCTTGGCAGCCAACCAAGTAGCAGTCCTCAAACAAATTGTTGTGGTCGATGTGATGGCAGGAGATGAAGATCACGGCCAGCGAGAGCCCCAAGTGTTGGTCAATCCAAAGATCGTAGATGCTAGTGGAGAGACAGCAATCGAGGAAGGTTGTCTGAGTGTCCCAGAATTTCGTGCAGAAGTCCCCCGTGCTGAGAAAATCACAGTTGAATACCAAGATCTGGAGGGACAACCGCAGACATTGGAGGCAGACGGACTATTGGCCATCTGTCTACAACACGAGTTTGATCATCTACGTGGACGTCTGTTCATTGATTATCTCCCGCCACTCAAGCAACGAATGGTGAAAAAGCGGCTCGCAAAATTGGCACGGATGCCTGCATGATTCGATGGTTCGGTCTGCTCTGCTGCGGTTTGCTCCTGGTTGGATCACTGCAGGCACGCACATTCAGTTACCAAAAGGCAACGGTGATCACCCAGAGAGGTGTGGAAATCCCTGTCGAAGTCTCGGATACTCCAGCCAAACGACAACAAGGCTTGAGTGACCGTCCACAACTCAAACCAGGATGGGGCATGCTGTTCGTGTTTGAGCGTTCAGGGCGTCATGGTTTCTGGATGAAAGATATGAACTTTCCAATCGATATTCTCTGGCTACGCAATAGCCGTGTAGTTTATGTGGCAGAGAATGTACCCCCACCCTCTTCTGGTGAAACATCCGTGACCATCACCCCAGACAAGTCGGCCAATCTGGTTCTGGAACTGGACGCAGGGCAAGCTCGTGCACTCGGTCTTGCTGTTGGTAGCACCCTTGACTACCGCTGGTGAGGCGATGAGGCCTTCCCTATGAGCAAAGATTCCTTGACGGTTGTTCGTAGCAACGGTGATCGTGAACCGTTTCTGCGCGGCATCATGACACGCACTCTGACAGAGCAGGGTGTGTCCTTCGAAAAGGCCTACCTCATTACGAAGGAAGTTAAGAAGAAGCTAAGCCGACGCCGACAGATTACCTCAACAGATCTGGGACTGCTGCTGGAAAAATACCTGGAGCAGAAGCATCCTCATCTTCAGCGTAATCCTGTCAAATCAGAGCTTCCTCAACTCTGGGTACATCGTGGTGAGAGTCGTTATCCTTTTTCAAAAGGGATGCTCAGCCAGTCGATCACTTCTGCAGGGATTTCGCCAGGCAAGGCTTACCTGATTTCTCGCCAGATTGAGCAGGATCTGATCCTCTTGGGCAAAATGGAGATCAAGTCGGAGGAACTGATCCAGTTGGTGCGGCAGCAGCTGCAAGCACAGTTTAGCCCTGACATTGCTCGTACTTATGAAGTCGCCAGTCGGATCAATGATCTGCCTCATCCCGTAATTCTCTACGTCGCTGGTGCCCCAGGAACGGGAAAATCGACATTGGCCCAGGCACTTGCCAGCCGTTTAGGAATTCTCAATGTGGTGGGCACGGACAGTATCCGCGAAGTGATGCGCCTTTCTTTCAGTAAAGAGATTGTGCCAACGCTTCATGTCTCTTCCTTCGAAGCAGGCAGTCAGTTGTTTTTTGATGAAAAGAAAGCCTCACAAGAAAGAATGGTTGCAGGTTTTGTTCTGCAGTCCCAGCAGGTATGTGTGGGAATACGCGCGATGGTGCGCAGAGCGATTGCCGAAGGCACAAATTTACTGATTGAAGGAGTTCACTTACTACCGTTTCTGGTCAGGATGCCGGAGTTTGAGGGCCATGCCTACCACATCCCGCTACTGCTTCGACTTCAGGAAGGAGAAAATCATATGAATCGTTTCCGAATCCGAGGCAAGTTGCAGCAGCGTCGAGCAGAGAAACACTACCTCAAACACTTTGAGGAAATTCGTACCGTTCATGAATACTACCACCAGCAGGCCCAGCAATTTGACTTGGATCAGGTCGATAACGTGGAGTTGGACCAGACCATCCAACAATCGCTGCAAATTGTTCTCAGTAACCTGCAGGAACAACTCGCCAATTAATTCTTTCCCTTTCGTGCATACAGTTTTGTGAGTTCAGTGGCCTCTGGCCTTCCTCTAACGACAGAACAACAGGCAGTAGCCATCCGGATTATCTGGGCTGCTCGCTTGGTCGTACTGTTTCCGATGATCAGTGTCGGTATCTGGTTTGTCTACATTCCCTGGAAGGTTGCTTCGCTTAATCTGACCCCACTGGATTTCAGCAAGCTGCTGCTCTGCTTCGCCATCAGTTCCATTACCTCGACACAAATTGGAGGGCGTCGACTGATTCCTCGCTTTGGAGCGGGGCCATTGATGATTGCAGCGATGTTTTGTTTTTCCCCTTGCCTTGCACTGGCTGTCCTTGCTCCTACCTATGTTACGGTGTTGTTGGCAATTATCCCATGTGGTTTCTTCTTTGGCTTTGTTGCTCCTTCTGCCACGGCAGAAACCTTCCGGATGGAGAAGTTGACCGGCCGCTTTCTGATGCCGATGCACAGCGCCTTCTTCTCTATCGGGTCGCTAGTCGGATCGGTGGTTGGTGGAACCCTCGTACAGTTCGAGGTTTCAGCTTACTGGGTCTTTCCTGTGACTGCGGGTATTGGAATGCTTGTGAGCTTGTTACTCTGGAAGATTTGTTTGCAGGGAGAGTGTCTGGCTCGTACACAGGCACTGCCATTGCGACTACCAGATCGAAGAGTTTTGGGATTCGGTATTCTTGGTGCTCTCAGTCTGAGCACGATTGGCATTGTCCTCGATTGGTCTGCGCTTTGGTTAACACAGGATATGTTCGTACCAATGGCTTACGGAGGGGCGATTATTTTTGCATTTAGCCTAGGTGAAATTGCAGCACGATTACGTGGAGAATCGCTGATTCAGCGTTTTGGAGAAATGCGTATTGGAAGTCATGCGATGATTTTGGGAGGAGTGGTTCTACTTCCAGCTGTGCTTTCTCAAAATCCTACGCTGATCGTAGTGGTTTTCCTCTTCTTTGGCTTTGTCAGCGCTAACTTTTTCCCCACTGTGATGCGTAATGCTGCTGAGATTGACCCTGAAAATGCCGGGGTCAACATCGCAGATGTTAATACCTTGTCAATGGCAGGAATGCTCTTCGGCCCTCCATTAGTTGGTTACATTGCCGAACATTATTCACTCACCCATACGATGGCACTGCTGGCTGTCATCTGGGGTTGTAACGGAGTGGGGATGTACTTCCTGCTGAGAGCTAAACAACAGCGAACCCAGCACATCTCGATTGCCTGATTGCTACACTTCAAAATCGAAGAAACCAGATTATTTTTACAGCAGTGGTGACGTGGATTCTGCTCAAGCTGATGGATGCTTTGATTGGGCTACGGCTAGATGAAAATTCAGAGGTGGAAGGCCTGGATATTAGTTCTCATGAAGAACGAGGCTACAACTTCACCAACTGAGTTACTGCCTCTCGGGTTCAACCAAGCAATTCTTTCTCGGCGTCTTCAATGCTCTCTGGGTCCAGTGGTAGAAACAGTGTGAAGGTTGAGCCTTTGTCAATTTGGCTGCGAACCTCAACTTGCCCCTTGAGCAGGTGGGTAGTTAATTGTACCAGTGCCAGGCCCAATCCTGTACCGGCATAACTGCGGGTGACAGAACTGTCGACCTGCTGGAAAGCCTTGAAAATTTTCTCTAAGTGATCAGCAGCAATACCGACTCCGGTATCGTGTACCGCAAGTTGGAACCAGTCCCCGTTGCGACTGAGCGTAACACTGATGGTACCACCTTCTGGAGTAAACTTGATGGCGTTACCCAGCAGATTGATCAGCATCTGCCTTAACTTGTCCCGATCTAGGCGACAGGTGAATACACGACCCTGAGCAATCAGTTGACTCTGCAGTTGCTTGCGGTGCATCAGCGGTTCCAGCAGATTGAGTACTTCTTCAGCGACCTCCCTCGGGGCAAACTCGGTGAAGTGCAGTTGCATTTTTCCCGCTTCCATGCGTGACAGATCTAGCAAAGAGTTGATCATGTCCAGCAACTGTTGGCCGCTGTCTCGAATCCGACCTAGTCGATCTTGCTGATAGTTGGAGAGGGTATTCTCGTCATCATCCAGCAAGGTATCAGCAAAGCCAATGATAGCGTTGAGTGGCGTGCGCAGCTCGTGAGACATGTTCGTCAAGAATTCACTCTTGGTCTGGGAAGCTCTCTCCAACTCAGTGAAGGAATTGCGCAACTGTTGAGTCCGTTGCTGAATGGCAATCAGCATCTCTCGAAACTCCTCAGCCAATTCACCAATCTCGTCTTGCGTCGAAATCTCGATCTGTCCATCAAAATTCTCATCCTTGACCCGCCGGACAGCGTCCCGTAATTCTTGCAGTGAGCGAGCGATCTGTTCTCCAAGTAACCGGGAGAGAATCCAACCAATCAGGAAAACGGCCAGCGCAATGAAGAGGATGCGAATGTTGAGATCAATCACCTCATTGCGAATCTGCAGGGTGTTCTGCCTTGAGAAATTCGACTGCCAACGCACAATAGTGGTGATAGCGTCTTCGATGTTCGACTGTAGTGGCAGGATTTGGTTGACCATCATGTCGTTGGCCAGCAGCCAATCACTGTCACGCCGATCTGTCAGGTTGTTAGTGTTGGCAAGGGAGCGGAAGGTCAGGGCCTCAACCTGTTGTTGTAGCTCATTCAGGTTACGAATCAGCAGCCGAATATCATAGAAGGTTCGGGCTTCGACTTGGCGTTCATCCTGCCAGAGGCGTGATGTTTTGTAGAGGCGGTCCAACTCCAGCAGAGCAGGCTCAATCTCTTTATCCCAGGCATTCATCCGTCCTTCACGAAAGATACTATTGCCTGAGAGCAGCCACTCCCGTTGTGAGGAAACAGCGTGGTGTATTCCATTGTTGAGTCGAAACCAGGCTTCGGTCACAGGTGGAATCTGTGAACTGTCCTCCACCAACTCTCCCTGTTGCTGTGAAAGCAGATAGATCAGGATGTAGCCAAGCAAAGAAAGAACGGAACTGAGATAAAAGACGACCAGAATTTTATTGCGGATGCTGCCGGTCATGCCTCTCTAGGGAAAGGAGATTGGGAAAAAAGGACCTGAAGGCCCGTCCCTTGCTGGTATACGCCTTGAATGCGGAATCCTGCCTACCTCACTGCAATCGTCTGATTCGGAGCACTTTTATGAGCGGAGTCTATAGTCTGGTCAAGGCCGCCGGCGCTGTCGAGCGTAAGATGGATACGGTGTCCAACAACCTGGCCAACGTCAATACTACCGGTTTTAAAGAAGACCAACCGAGCTTCCGCGAGGTGCTTTCTAAAGCACAGCAGGTGCTGCCGGAATCGGAAGAGGAGCGATTTCTGTCCCATGAATACCTAGATCAGTATGTGGGTATGGAGAAATCTGCCGTGACCGTAGATGAAATTGGAAAAAATTTCTCGCCCGGACCCATGCAGCAAACAGACAATGCTTTGGATCTGGCTATCAACAATGAAGGTTTTTTCACCATCGACACGCCCTTTGGTCAGCGCTTTACCCGTAATGGAAACTTCCAGCTGAATAGTGAGGGCACGATCGTCACCTCAGACAACTATCCAGTATTGGGTGAGAACGGTCCCATTCAGGTGAAGGGCCAAGAAATTTTTGTAGACTATCAGGGCCGAGTCCAGGTGGATGGGCAGCTTGCTGACCGTCTGCTGACTGTCCGCTTCCGTAATCAGGACAACCTGCAGAAGCTGGGCAACTCTTTCTTCGCACCGATCAGCAGTGACGATGTGCCAATTCCTTCCGAGGAAGTTCGAGTCCAGCAGGGAATGCTGGAAGGCTCCAACGTCAACACCGTCATGGAGATGACCCGCATGATCAGCGCAAACCGCACGTACGAATCGATTCAGAAATCTTTGAGCAGCGTTGACCGGATGAACGAGCGAGCAATTAGTATTTCTCGGCTCCGGGGATAACCTTTTTATAGCGAGTTGAAGCCTTATGATGCGATCTCTTTACACTGCAGCTACCGGTATGGGAGCCCAGCAGCGCAATATTGATGTCACCGCCAACAACCTGGCCAACGTCAACACCACAGGTTTCAAAAAGAGTCGAGTACACTTCCAGGACCTGCTCTATCACAACGAACGCAACGCAGGTGTGCCAGCCTCCTTGTCCACTCAGGTTCCAGTGGGTCTTCATGTTGGACACGGTGTGAAACAAGTCTCCACGGAAAAAGTCCATGTGACTGGAAATCTGCAGAACACGGGCAACGATCTGGACATTAGTATTGATGGCGCTGGTTTCTTCCAGATTCTGCAGCCTAACGGCATCATCGCTTACTCCCGTGACGGACACTTCAACATTGATGGTCAGGGACGTCTAGTGACCAATGATGGGATGCCTGTTGACCCAGAGATCAACATTCCAGTTGATACTCGGAAAGTTGAGATCAGCAACGATGGTACGGTTTCTGTCTTCCTTCGTGATGAAACTCAACCAGAAGCCATCGGCAGTCTCCAACTTGCTCGTTTCCAGAATCCAGCAGGTCTGACACCGATTGGCAAAAATCTGTACGTCTCCACACCAGCCTCTGGTAATGCTGTTTTGGATAGCCCAGCTGCAAACGGCATGGGTGGCCTCAATCAGGGTTTCCTGGAAGGTTCCAACGTCTCGTTGGTAGAAGAGATGGTCAATATGATTACTGCCCAGCGAGCCTACGAAGTCAATTCCAAGGCGATCCAGTCTTCCGATGAGATGCTGAAGACAGCGAATGGTCTGATTCGTTGAGTATTCGGTAACTTGATGAAAAACCTGTGGCTACTGATTGGTCTGTTAATCGGATTTGTACTGCCGGTCAGTGCGGTTGAGGCGCTGAGCGAAGAAGACTTTGACAAGATTCAGGTCTTTCTCGCTGAGACATCTGCGGTGTCTGACGAAGAATATACCCTCGGTGAAATTGCGGAACTACAGGGTAACGATCCCAGCTTGGTTGATCGCATCGCTGGACTGAAGGTGGGCCGCTCTCCGCTGCCTGGTAGAAATCTGACAGTCACTCGTTCTCTACTGCTCTCCCGTCTACGTTTCCACAAGATAGACATCGACAAGTTGGTCTTCCCCAACAATGAAACCGTCAAAGTCTATCGAGCTGCGCTCAAGGTGCCTGGAAAAGATATTGAAGAAGCAGTACTGGCTTTCATCAAAAACAGGCATCCAGACGAGGACGTTCAACCCAAGCTATTGGCACAGGTCAACGATGTGTTCCTGCCGCGTGGAGAGCTGAGCTATGACATCAGTGAGATCGGAATTTACAAGAAGGAAGGGGGATATCGGAACTACCAGGTTCATTTCCGGGTTGATGGAGAATCAGCACGCAAGGTGACTGTACGGGCGTATCTGAAGGTCTACAAAGAGATCTTTGTCGCCAAGGATACGATTCAGCGAGATAAGATCATTGAAGAGACCGATCTGGTGCGAGTGCGCCGCAACGTGGACCGAACAACAGCCGATTATGTCACCGAATCCCAGGATCTGGTGGGCAAAATCGCAACCCGCACAATCAATCCGAAGGAAGTGATCCAGGAAAGGACCGTTGCCACTCCACCACTGGTCAATAGTGGAGACCGTCTGATGATTGTTTATGAAACCCCTCTGCTCCGCCTGACAGCTCCTGGTATTTCGATGTCCAAAGGACGAAGGGGTGAAAAAATTCTGGTTCGCAACGTAGATAGCAAATTGGTGGTCTACGCCACCGTGCAGGATGAGAACACGGTTCAGGTACAGTGAATGAACAAAAACAAAGTTGTTAGAACTCTGATTTTGTGGGGACTGCTGATAGTCATTGCTGGCTGTTCAGCGTTGGCACCGCCACCACCACCACAACCGATCAGGAAACAGCTGGCAGACAATTCTGCACGTCGTCAGCGTCAGCCTGCACTCAACACGAGTCGTAACGCCCTGGAAGGATCCCTTTGGCGTAGTGAGGCTTCCTTCGGTAATCTCTTCCGTGATCATCGTGCTCGCTATCGTGGAGATCTGCTCACTATTCAGGAAGTAGATTTGATCAGCAACGTACCTCCACCCAAAGAGGGAGGAGGAGATGGTGGAGAAGCTGCAGCTGCACCACAGAATGAGGTTCAAGCAGCAAGTCTGGCTCTGGAAGCGCTGACCCTGCGGAATGCGATTGAAGAAGAGCAGAATGAGATTCTACGGGGACTGAACACGATCAGCGCGCGAGTCGTTCGTGTTTACCCGGATGGAAACATGCTCATCTCTGGACAGAAAGTGGACTACCGACAGCGAAATCAGGTGCGTTATGTGACTACTGTGCAGGGAGTGCTACGTCCCGCAGATGTGAGCGGAGAAAACCTTGTTTCAGCGACGAAACTGGTAAACCCAGAAATCAAAGTTCGAAGACAACAATCTAGTGGTCTGGTCCGCGAAAGACTCGAGCAGTTAGCACCGTTGATCGGCAACGATGCTGCTGGACTAGCAGGGCGTTTGAGCGATCTCGGCAACTAAGCCAAACTTTCCAAAAAAGCCTGGGCGTTCCCACGAATCGTTCAGGCCTTTCCTTCCCCTCATTCCTCCATCACGAACTCGAATCCGAGTATCGAGACCACCAACAGCAAGACATCAAAACCCAGCAACAGGTTCCACCAGGCATCAACTTGTTCAGGACGTGTATCGAAGAACAGGTAGGCTGTCAGGTTCACCAGGCTGAGCAGTCCGGGCACCATCAACGGGAACAGCAGGATTGGCAGCAATACCTCACGTCCTTTGAGTGATGCGGTCATGGCTGTCAGCAGAGTCCCAAGCGCACTGAAGCCAACCGTGCCAGCCAACAGAATTCCAGGCACACTAGGCCAATGTTGAACTCTCAGGGGGAAGAAGAGAAAGCACAGCGCCAAAAAGAGTAACTGGGCGACCAGCAGAAAGCAGAGATTGGCTAGAAACTTACCGAGGAAGAGGACGGTACGATCCAGCGGAGCCAACAACAACCCACCAATACAACCATTCTCAGAATCCTGCTGGTAGGACTTGTTCAGGCTGAGGACCCCCGTCAACATGAAGACCACCCAGATGATTCCGGGTAGAGCCAGACGAAAAGTCCGTTGATCATCTCCCATCGCAAACTGGAAAATCAACAGCGTCAGGGTGGAGAAGAGCAGCATGGAGAGAAAATTCTCCTTGCGGCGTAAATCAATCAGCAGGTCCTTCCAAAGCAGGATCAGGATCTGGCGAAGAAAACTGGGCATCAAAGAGGGGTCCACTCAGGTTAAGACATGAGCCCCAACATGAGTGGAGGGACTGGAAGAATCAAGTTGGCTCAGGCAGCACTTTCCTTGCCACCAGAACTGGAAGAGGAGGAAGAAGAGCTGGAGTCACTGGATTTGCTTGACTCCGCCGGTTTGCTCTCTTTTGAGCTTGATTCGGTGCTACTGTCACTTTTTTTGGATTCAGTTCCACTTTCGTTATTTTTGGATTCGGTGCTACTGTCACTTTTTTTGGATTCAGTTCCACTTTCGTTATTTTTGGATTCTTTGTTACCTTCTTCAGAACTCTCTGGCTTGGCACTACCATATCCGTCCTTGTACCAACCACCGCCTTTCAAATGGAATGCGCTCTTGGAGACCTTGCGCTGCACAGGCGCCTTCTCATCACACAGGCACTGCTCCAGCGGGGCATC
>JAQWOT010000055.1 GCA_029245725.1 SAR324 cluster bacterium
CTCGGTTTCTTAAGATGCGTAAAGGAGAGATTGATCTTGCGATCAATGTCGCGCCCTTGGATAAACTTCCCCAATTTGAAAGAGGTTCACTCGCCAAAGAATACAAAATGATGACCGGCCCAGCTCTGAACTATCAGTATCTTGGGCTGAATATGCAATCCCCCAAGCTCCAGGATCCAAGAGTTCGCCAAGCCATTGCCCATGGGATCAATCGTCAGGAGTTGATTGAGTTTCTTAAGAAGGGAAGGGCTGTTGCTGCCGATAGTGTCCTGACAAAACAAAATGATTTTGCGGCACCTGGGCTCACAAGTTATCAACATGATCCTCAAAAAGCCCGTCAACTCCTGAAGGAAGCAGGCATTGAAAACCTCACGCTTGAGTATAAAACCAGCAATAGTCGAGATGCTGTTCAACAGGCCCGAATTCTGCAGAATCAGCTAAAAGAGATTGATATCAACCTTGAAATTCGTTCCTTTGAATGGGGCACGTTCTTCGGGGATGTGAAGGCAGGAAACTTCGAGTTATTCTCCTTGCGTTGGGTTGGAGTATCGGAACCAGACTTCTACTATTCACTGTTCCACAGCAGCGAATTGCCTGACGTCGGTGGTAGAAATCGTGTTCGCTACAGCAACCCTGAAATTGATAGTTTGCTGGAACAAGGGCGTAGTACTATCGATCCACAAGAAAGAAAGAAGTACTACAACAAGGTCCAAGAAATTCTTCAGCGGGACCTTCCTTATATCTCCCTATGGCACAATCAGAACGTTGCTCTGGTCAAGGAAAACATCGACGGCTTCCGATTGCATCCAAGTGGTGGTTTCCAATCTCTCGTAGATATCAGCCGACGTTAACGGTCAGTCCCACAGAATTACTGCTAATGAGAGGAAATCCCAATGAGAAAGAGTATCTTTGCCCGCATGGCCCCCATTTTTTTGGGTCTGATGTGTCTTGGTCAAAGTGCTCATTCTCAAGGTAACTCTCATAAGAATTTCTTCAATCCCCAATTGCTTTGGCAAAGCCCAGGGCAATCATCTGTTCAATCCCACGCTGAAAAAGCTGTTGTCCTCGCAAACAGGCTCAACCTCCGCCAATCCCCAAAAAAGAGTGGAAAAATTGTTGGAACGCTCAAAGCAGATCAAGTTGCTGAGGTTAAAGATCAACAAGATGATGGGTGGGTTAAAGTCAAAGTCAATAAGGAGGTTGGCTGGGTTGCTTCAGAATATTTACGATTTGCCAAAGAACAGCCTAGTTTCGAACTCCATGCCGTAGTAGACGTCCCAAAGCTAAATCTTAGAGCACAAGCTGGAACAAAGTACAAAGTACTGCACATTCTTCGAAAGAACGACAAACTCCAAGTGCTTTCTGAAACAGATGAGCGTTGGGCGGAAGTAGAATTGATTGGCAAACGCATTCGTGGGTGGGTAGCTACCGAATATTTGAAAATTCTCTCCAGAGGAAAAGAAAAAGTCTTCAATGAAAAAGAAGCTGATTATGCAATAGTCAGTACCCGAACTCTGAATCTCCGCACTGGGCCTGGCAAAGACTACAAGGTAATTGAGAAACTCCGAACAGGCATGCATGTCGTCAGCGCTTTTCCAGAAGAGAATGGATGGCGCAAGGTTCAAACCGCATCAGGAACAACCGGTTGGGTAGCTCGTCGACATCTAAAGTTTTATGAGCCTGCCGATTTTCCAAGCAAAGTTACTAGTGCAGCAGAACATTTATATACCTCTCCACTTGAGGCGAGCATTTTGAACTTTTTGCGGGAGTCCTACGACAAGAAAACAATGAGCCCCCAAGACAAGTTAAGCATGGTCGTACAGGATTTGGAGACTGGGGAAAGATTGGTTTCCATCAGACCAGACGTGCAGATTAAAGCTGCTAGTTTAATCAAGGTGCCTGTACTGCAAGCTTACATGCTTCAGCGTTTTCGGGGAGAAATAAAACACAACAAACAGCACCAAAAGGCACTTAGCAAAATGATTCGCTTCAGCAGTAACTCTGACACCAACAAGGTTATGCGCTGGATCGGGGGGCCAAAGAAAGTCAATCAGATCTTAGCTGGTACCAGACTCTATAACGAAATGAAGGTTGTTGAATACATTCCACGCTACGGTAGGACCTATCTCAACAAAGTCTCTGCAGAAGACTTGAACCGCTTGATGCTGACACTCTGGTCTGATCAGCCACTGGGACCGGAATTTAGCAGAGTTGAAAATGAAATGGCAGCTGAAGAAATTCTCTACCTAATGGGCCAGCCAAATGGACCGCGTGCACGTGATCGACTAAAAGACGGAACATGCTTTGCCCGGAATAAAAACGTCAAAGTCTGGGACAAGACAGGCTTTGTAAAGGGAGTCAACGGTAACATTGGCATTGTACAAATCGACACACCAGAAGGTCCGAAAAGCTACACGGTTGTGATGGCAATGGAGCGTGCAAACTATAAGAGTATTTCCGGGAACGCTAATGGATGGTCCTTCAATTTGAGTCAGCACATGCGGCGTATCTCCGAGTTAGTCTACACATACATGTCGATTCAATACCATCGCTACAATGAGTGTAAGCAGACAGAGAGACTGGTCTATCATGCATCTCAAGCGTTGGTGCAACCTGAAATCGTCAAAACATCTCTTTAAGGACTTATGCTAGATCCTGAATTTGTCAAAATTCTGGTCTGTCCCGATAACAGAAACCCAGTTCGAGCAGCATCTGACCAAGAGATCTCTGATTTGAATCAGAAGATTGAGGAGGGGGCCCTACAAAATATTAGCGGGCGTAAAGTCAATGATAAGCTTGATGGAGGATTGATCCGTGAAGCTGGGGATCGGCTTTATCCTGTGAGAAGAAACATTCCTGTGATGTTGGTCGAGGAAGCAATCAAACTTTGAGCAAATCGTTTAATCAGGCTTCGATAATTAGATAAGCCAAAAGAAAGGCAATTGCCCAAAAGACTGGAAAGGATTTTAAAGCGGACTGAAACATTTGCTTCAAATAAATCATCGAGTCCTGAACTGTGAAAACTCTCCTTGGGTCTCGATCATAAATCATCAGCCACCAGAAACTGAAAGCTCCCAACACAACAGCAATCTCAATTTCATAGTCCCCAAGCATTTTTCCTCGCTCTTCCCAGTTCAGGATTGTCTCTTCCCTTAGTAAGCATCTTGTTGTAGTCTGCGTTCAGTTCTGCAGCGATCTAGTATGTTGGGTTGCAGAATCACCTCAATTCTGTTGTTGAAGTTATGCTTCTGTTCCAGCGGCGTCAAGGCAATGTTTCATTTTCGAATATTCTCTAGTCCAACCCAAAAACTAAGCCAAGAAGATTGAGAAGCCTTCTACCCTAATTCTTCAGTGGAACCAACATGACACGACGAACTTTCATTACTATCCTTGTGCTCACTGCATCATACAGCCCAGTTTCGACTCAGACACTTCAAAACTTTGTGTTTCTCAATGCAGAACTCTCCGTTCAGATGGCTCTTACAGCGGTTCATGACTGCCAGGAAAAAGGCTACAATGTCTCTGCTGCTGTGATGAACAGAGAGGGCAGGCTAACCGCCTTCGCTCGCAATCCAATGGCTTCACCCATGACCTCTGAAATTGCACAAGGAAAAGCCTATGCTTCATCAATGACTATGGTTGCTAGTGGTGACCTAGACTTAATTGAAAGCCCAGCTTTAGGTTACCCAGAAGGAATTGTACCAACTCAAGGTGGGCTTCCATTTAGTGCTGGTGGGCGGTTTCTCGGTGGTATTGGAGTTTCTGGTGCACCTTCAGAGATTGATGAAGAGTGTGCACAAGCTGCGATTGATGCGGTGGCGGATGATTTGGAATTTGCAGAGTGATATGAAAATCTTTTGCTTCTAGAGACTTGTGATTTTTCAATCTAGTCCTTCAGTCATAGTTGATTTAACACCAGCCATCAGCAAGCCCAACTGCTGGCGGGTCGCCTTGTTGCCATCCACTTCCCCAATGATGCTGCCTCTATACATCACGACAATCCGATCAGAGAGAGCAAGAATTTCATCCAATTCGGAGCTGACCAATAGCACAGCCACTCCTTCATCTCGCTTGGCAACAATTTGCTGATGAATAAATTCAATCGAACCAACATCAATGCCACGAGTCGGTTGCGCAGCAACCAGGAGTTGAATCGGTCGACTCAACTCCCGAGCAATCACCATTTTCTGCTGATTGCCACCAGACAGACTTCCCCCTGATCTGTGTACTGAGGGAGTTCGGACATCAAACTTTTCAACCAATGCTTCTGCATGATGTTCGATAGCTTCCTGCTGAATGGTTATACCGTTTGCAAATGGTGGCTTGTAGTACGAATTCAGAACTAAGTTGTTTGCCACTGAATATCCTGCGACCATTCCAAAGGCGTGTCGGTCTTCCGGAACGTGACAGATTCTCCCCTGATCTACGATTTCTCGGGGATTCTTGTTGGTCAGGTCTTGACCTGCGATCAGCAAGGTTCCCTGATCCAGTTCTCGCAATCCCGTAAGCACTTCCACTAATTCGGTTTGTCCATTCCCTTGCACACCTGCAACACCAACAATCTCACCTGAATGAACCTGCAGCTCAACATTTCTGAGACAAATTTCTCCCAGATCATCGCGGGCTTCCATTCCTTTCACTTGTAGGATCGGCTTGCCAGGCTTGGCTTCCTGTTTATCAACTTGCAGCATGACCTCTCGACCAACCATCATGGCAGCCAATCCAGGCCCAGTTGCTTCACTGGGAGTTGCTTCACCTACAACTTTTCCACGACGCAGGACCGAGATACGGTCTGCAATCCTCAACACTTCCTTCAACTTGTGGGTAATGAAGATAATAGATTTGCCCTGCTTTCGAAGCAAATCCATCACAGAGAAAAGCCCTTCAATTTCTTGAGGAGTCAAAACAGCTGTGGGTTCATCAAGGATCAGAATATCTGCTTCACGGTAAAGTGCCTTGATGATCTCTACGCGCTGCCGTATTCCAACTGGCAAATCCTCAACGAGAGCAGTCGGGTCAACTTCCAATTGATAATCCTGAGACAGTTGCTGAATGCGCTTGGAAACCTTTTCCCGATCCAAAAGGCCTTGACGAACACTCTCACTGCCCAGCATGACATTTTCGACCACTGTCATTACTGGGACCAACTGAAAGTGTTGGTGAACCATCCCGATCCCCAGATCGATCGCATCTCTAGGTGAATGCATTCTGACAGACCGGCCCTTCACCAGAATTTTGCCTGATGAAGGCTGATACAGTCCATAGATGATGTTCATCAAAGTAGACTTACCAGCCCCGTTCTCTCCCAACAGAGCCAGGATTTCTCCTGGATTTAAGCTTAAATTGACATTCTCGTTGGCCACAACTCCCGGAAAGTATTTACTGATCTGGCGAGCTTCTAGAACTGCGGATTCGCTCACTTGCTTCCCTCCGTATCGTATGGCTTTCCTATGGCCGCTGGTGGACGTACTCGCCCCACAAGACCAGACACCGCCACGATCGTCACTATGTAGGGGAGCATGGATACAAACTGCCGCGGAATGGTCGTCACCCCAGCCAGGAGAAATTCATTCTGCAGGGCCTGAGTGTAGCCAAATAGTGTTGCAGCACCCAAAGCTCCGATAGGTGTCCAGTTGCCAAAAATCATTGCTGCCAGCGAGATAAATCCTCGACCTGCGGTCATTCCTTCCTGAAATTGCCCGACTGCCTCCAAAACAAGAAATCCTCCGGCTAGTCCGGCCAGCATTCCACCCAACATTGTGTTGACATAACGTTGCCGATTGACGTTGATGCCCTCCGTGTCCGCAGCTCGTGGATGCTCCCCAACTGCTCGTGTGCGTAGTCCCCAGCGGGTATAAAAAATTGCAACATGTACAACGAAGACCATCACCAACGCTACGTAAGTGATGGGTGCATTATTAAATAGGACAGGTCCAATTACTGGGATTTCGGAGAGAAGTGGGATTGGAATTGGTGTAAATTTTCCTGCTGAAATTGCATCACGATCATAGAGATAGGAGGAAAGGCCTGCTGCTAGAATAATGATCACGGTTCCTGAGATGATTTGATCCATTCTAAAACGGATCGAGAAAAGCCCATGTAGCAATCCCATCAGTCCGCCCACTCCCAATGCCACAAGAACGCTAAAAAGGAGACTTGCGTAAAGTGGCCAATCATTCGTAGAAGATTTTGCGACAAATCCTGCGAATGCTCCGGCAAGCATCATTCCCTCAATGCCAATATTGATGATACCCGAGCGCTCACAGAGGATTCCACTCAATGCCCCCAAAACCAGAGGAATGGCTGCACGGAGAGTGAAATTCAGAGCACTGATCCCGAAAAACACTCTCATCCATTTATTCTCTCCCAGTGGCGTGATCTCTACTAGAATTGCCATTACCATCATTAGCAGGGCCAAACAAACTGAGATGCGTGCGGTCCTTGACCAGAAAGTCATTTCAAGAACCTCCCCAGCTTGTATTCAATTTTGTAGCATGTCCCTCATCACTACCGGATCGCAGACGGAATAGGGCCTTGATGATCAAAGGTGCTGCAACAAATGCCAATACCAGTGCCTGAATGACCTGAATAATATCTGCGGCAACTCCTGACTCAAACTGCATCTTGGCTGCTCCAGCATCCAAAGCACCAAATAAAAAAGACGCGATGACCACCCCAAAAGGATGGGTTTGGCCCAGCAGTGCGACTGTAATTCCATCAAAACCGACCTGACCACCGAACTCTGGGGCAAATTTATGGTTCAAACCAAGTGTCTCTATTGTGCCCGCTAACCCCGCAAGAGCACCAGCAAGCCCCATTGTCAGCACAACGGTTTTTTCCACACGAATTCCCGCATATCGGGCTGCCTTTGGATTTTGACCAACAGTTCTAATTTCAAAGCCGATCGTGGTCTTGTAAATTAACCACCAGACTATGACCACTGCGATCAAGGCTAGAAACACCCCATAATGTACACGATAGGGTGGACCAAAAAGCCATGGAATTTGTGCAGATGCAAAGACATCTGGTGTTTCTGAAATTGCCCTCGCTGTCCGATCCCAAAGTGGACCAGGAGTTTGACCTTGTGTTCCCCCAGCGTATACCGTCCACCCTGCAAAAAGAGATGCCAAGTAATTCATCATGATTGTGACGATGACTTCATGAGCCCCTGTCGTCACTTTCAAAAGTCCTGGGATCGACCCCCAGATCATTCCTCCAAGCATCCCGCTTAAAATTGCCAGAGGGAGATGAATGATCATTGGAAGCCCTTCAAAATGAATCCCAATTGCCACCGAGCAAACGGAACCCATCACAAACTGCCCAGATGCCCCAATATTGAAGAGCCCAGCTTTAAACGCGACAGCCACAGAGAGACCCGTGAGGATAAAGGGAATCATCTTTCGGATAGTGACACTCCAAGCGCGCCCACTTCCAAAAGCTCCCTGGAAAAGCCCCTGATATGCCAGAATAGGATCATCTCCAAAACCTAGCATCACCACTGCCCCGGCTATAAGTGCTGTCAGCAGGGCAAGAAATGGAATCAGCAGGACACCAAGGAAGAGCCGCTTTTGAATACTTTTGGGTTCTTTGGAATTTGCCTGTGCCATGAAACGGTTGAGGCAGAATAAGAGGAGGGAGAGTGGAGGTGCTTACTTTCAAGCACCTCCGAGAAGACTAGGGAATCTACTTAATTAGTTACCGTAGCCTGTTTTGATGATCCCACTGTCCAGTCCAGCTTTTGCCGCTGTCAACATGTCCTTCAGAGGCTGTGGAACTGCACTATCGAAATCATGAAATGGAGCCAAGCCGGCAGCTCCAAAGACATTTCCACCTTTGAAGGTCCCTGCTTGTGCTTGTCCGATCAGATCAGCAACAGCGGGTGTAATCAGCTTCATTGCGCTGGAGATTAAGCAAGGATGCGCTGCTGGAACAGTAAACCACTGATCCGCATCCACGCCAATGCAGTAGACACCTTTTTGGGAAGCAACTTCCTGGAGAGCGCCATTTCCAGTAAGGCCACCTGCGCCGAAGATCACGTCGGCACCCTGATCCATCGCCTGCTTAGCTGTTGCCGCACCCCACTCTGGGTCAACAAAAGCCTGGCTGATTTCACCGGGATGATAAGTAGAAATGACATTAATTTTAGGATTTACAGATTTGGCACCAGCGATGTAACCCTCATTGAATGCGACAACAGGAGGTATCAGATCCGTTCCAAGGACCGCTGCAATGGTTCCACTTTTTGTCATTCCAGCTGCCAACACGCCAGCCAAGAATCCAGATTGATCCTCATGGAAGATCAGGCCAGCCAAGTTGGGAAGCGCTTCACCTTGGTATTGGTCAACACCGATAAACAACGTATCTGGATTTTCCTTAGCAGCTTTAGTGGTTGCATCACCTAGAGCAAAACCAACCGTGACAATGACTTGGTACTCCGCTTCAATGAATTGAGCCAGATTGTCTGCATAATCCTTGGCGTCTTGAGTTTCAATATACTTGATGTCTCGGTCTCCTAGACTGAGATTGGACTTGGCCAACTCAACACCTTCCCAGGCAGATTGGTTAAAGCTGCGATCATTGACTCGTCCCACATCTGTCACCAATCCAACTTTGATTGTGGCAGCTGAGAGGGTTGTGACGGCTAACAGGAGCATTACACTGCTCAACCAGAGGACTGACAACCATAAGATTCGTGGCTTGGGCATGAGGACTCCTCAGGAATGGTGAGTTGAATTTCACTGACAGAAGTAATGTTAGATGGACAAGATAAACGCTAACAAACTTTGCCAAAAGGAAAAAAATTAGTCTTCTTCTACATCTTGGTCAAGGGCAATCCGGTCATAAACGCAATTTGATTGGATATTTTTTGCTGGCTCCTCAGCAATAACACACACTTTCAGGATATTCAGAATCGCTTGCTCTGCTTCTGCTTTTGTACGTGCGTGAACCAAGGCAATTGGTTGTTGCTGGCTCACGTAATCATTGAGATTCCCAAAATTTTCGAATCCAACTGCATAGTCAATTTGTTGGTCGGCGTGGGTTCTCCCTCCTCCCAAGTGGACTAGGGCCAGTCCAATTTGCCTTGCATCCATTTTCACAAGATAACCACTTTGCTTTGGCAGCACTGGGAAAAGCACAGCGGCTTTTTCTAAATGATGGTCAAATTGCTCAACAAGATCAGTTGGTCCTCCTAGAGCTGCTACCATTTTTGCAAAAAATTCTGCCCCTGACCCGTCTTCCCGGGCATTTCTGATTCTAGCCCTACCATCCTCAGCAGAGGCAACTAAGCCTCCAAGAAAAAGTAATTCTCCACCGAGGGAGACGATGACTTGATCAAGACGAGGGTCAACCTTTTCGTTTTTTAGATATTTGATGGTTTCCAGAACTTCCAAGCCGTTCCCTACATTCAAACCAAGAACTTGGTTCATATCTGTAAGCAGTGCAGAGGTCTTTACTCCATTCCCATCAGCAACAGCAACTATGCTTCTAGCCAAAGCCATTGACTGATCATGGGTTGGCATGAATGCACCGGATCCTGTTTTGACGTCCATTACCAAAGCATCCAATCCCGCGGCCAGTTTCTTGGAGAGTATTGAAGCCGTAATCAACGGAATGCTCTCGACGGTAGCTGTCACATCTCGAATCGCATAAAGACGGCGATCTGCAGGAGCCAATTCTGAAGTTTGCCCAATGATGGCGACGCCTACCTCTCTGACAACTTGTCGTAATTTCGCCAAATCTGGTGCAGTCTGATATCCAGGAATCGAATCCAGTTTATCCAGTGTCCCCCCCGTATGGCCCAGTCCACGACCAGAGATCATTGGCACATACCCCCCACATGCGGCAACCAGGGGCCCCAGCATTAGACTTACCTTATCCCCAATACCCCCCGTGGAGTGCTTGTCCAAAACTGGACCATTTAGATCCAGGTTCTTCCAATTGAGGGTATCTCCAGAGTTCATCATTGCCCACGTTAATCCCGCACATTCTTTTGCGGTCATACCCTGAAAATAGACTGCCATTGCAAAGGCGGCGACCTGGCCTTCACTCAGTTGCCCAGAAG
Source organism: SAR324 cluster bacterium (assembly GCA_029245725.1). Classification (NCBI taxonomy): domain Bacteria; class Deltaproteobacteria; species SAR324 cluster bacterium. The sequence continues at coordinate 10,064 of JAQWOT010000055.1, forward strand.
TCAATCCTCCAACCAAGAATTCAATTTCCGGCAGTGTCAGTTCTAGACCATCACGCTTCTTGCGAATCAATTCCTGAGGAATCATCTGGTAGCCTAGTAATTTTTCAGGAAGTTTTTCAAAAGCTTTGTCATCCGCGGACCTGCCAAAGCTGCTTGCTCAAAGGTGTGAGTATGACTCAATGATTCATCACTCAAGCCCGCAGCCTGATTAGTCACAATGGAAAGGGCAACAACCTTCAATCCAAAATAACGTGCCAAAATGATTTCGGGGACTGTGGACATCCCTACACAGTTTGCTCCCAAGGTCATCAGCATCCTGATTTCTGCTGGGGTTTCGAATTGTGGTCCTGTCATCCAACCGTAGACTCCTCGTCTCAATGGGATATCAGCTTTGGAAGCCTCTGATTCAATCAGCAGGTTTATTTCTGGATCTAGGGCGTTGGTCATGTTTACAAAGCGTTGGTCCCCTACCACTCCAAACAACGGAGAGACACCAGTCATATTGATCGTATCCTCCAACAGCATCAGTGAACCTGGTGAAGAATCTGGATCCATGCTACCAGCCGCATTCGTCAACAGCAGTAATTCACAGCCTATCTGCTTCAGAACTCCGACAGGAACACGCATGTTATGCGCTTCTCCATGCTCATAAAAATGACTTCTGCCTCGTAGTATGACAACAGGTGTAGTACCAACAGAACCAAACACAAGCTCCCCCCGATGCCCTCCAACAACTGGTTCTGGGAAGCCGTCCAACTCAGAGTATTGAATCGTTTGAGACTGGTCTATTTCATCAGAGAACTTGCTGAGTCCTGAGCCCAAAATGATCGCAACCTTGGGAGTAAGTTCCCCAATCTTTTCTTTGAGGATCCGACTTGAATTCTTGATCTCTTTTTCAAAACTGTTTGAAGAGGGTTTATTCATTGGGGCTCGTTGAGTAAGTATTCTGGACCGAAAGAGTGTGGAAGTAATTCTGCAAGCGTTTGACGCAATCTTAGTTGTTTAAGGTCCCCAATCAAGATAGGGGTTTTGGGCGCAGCGAATTCTCGTATTTTTTGACGACAGCCACCACATGGAGTCACTGGATCTGGGCTTTCTCCAACAACTGCTATGGCTTTGATTTGCCTTCCCTCAGCCAAAATCATGGCCGCAATCGCCCCAGCCTCAGCACACGTTCCCTGTGGGTAAGCCGCATTTTCCACATTACAACCCTTGTGAAGCTTGCCCTGATCATCCAAGATAGCAGCTCCAACCAGAAATCTTGAGTAGGGTGCATAAGCTTTCTTCCGAGCTTCTCGAGCTGCCTCTAAAAGTAGCCCCTCATCCAACATCGAATCATTTTCTGACATAGTTTGCATTGCTCTATTTTTTGATCCTTGACATGATAATTAACCTACTAAAGCACTGAAACAAGCGTTTAGAAAAAATTACTTGGTTCAAAGAGGTACATTGAAGGAAATCACTCAGAACATCAAATTTTTCATCCTGGCACTCAGTCTTACTATGACTGGTATTTCCTGCAGTAACAATGCTGAGCAACCACCAAATATCAACTATGCAAGGTCTCAGTTCAACGCTTGTGACCGCATCGGAGATTATAACGAAGTTCGTCAATGCGAAATCAAGATCAATGAGAGACGCTACCGTAATGCACAACTACAGACTGTTTTTCAGGAGAAAAAACCTCCTACTCCAGATCGAAGCAGTGAGCCAGTGATCCTCGCCCCCAATCTTCCTTAGATTCTTCAAAGAATTACTAGGGGGTATGTGGATCTCCAGTATGTCTTTTGAAATGAATATGTAGTATCAACTTAAGCAACTTATTTCATTTATTCCTGAAATATTAGGAAAAACCATTTTTATTCAAGATTTGGGGATTTCATGCAAGTCGAGCTTTCCTTTGGACGTCAGGGATTGTTGGTTGAATTACCAGAAAAAGCCATTCCTCAGATCATTCGCAAACCCAAGAATCCAGTCCCCAAAGACCCACATGTCCTGGTTCTGCAAGCCCTATCTAAGCCAATCCGCAGCAAGAAACTCTCTGAAGAAGCCAAGGGTAATAAAACTGCCTGTATTTTGGCCTGTGACATCACCAGACCAGTTCCGAACAAGCTTTTTCTGAAACCCGTCATTGCAGAACTGGAAGCCGGGGGAATCCCAAGAGGCAACATCACGATTTTGATTGCCACAGGCCTTCACCGTCCAAATCTTGGGGAAGAGCTGGAGGAGGTCATTGGAGACCCCTGGGTGACGGAGAACATCCAAATCCTCAATCATGACGCTCGCGATGAGACCTCAATTGTTCATCTTGGTAAAACATCAATCCATCAGGTACCTCTGGGACTGAATCGCCATTTCGTTGAAGCTGATCTCAAGCTGGTAACTGGTTTAGTGGAGCCACACTTTATGGCAGGATACTCAGGAGGCCGAAAGGTCATCGCTCCTGGCATCGCCCATCACGAGACAATCCGTACGTTCCATTCCGCGCGCTTCATGGAGAGTCCTTATGCCGCCTCTTGCAATCTAGATAAGAATCCGTTGCATGAATCTCAGTTGGAAATTGTTCAGATGCTCGGGGGGAAAATCCTGGCTGTGAACACGATCTTGGATGAAGAACGGAACCTAATTCATGTAAACTTTGGTGAAGTAATAGCCAGCCATCAGGAAGCCGTGAATTTCGCCCGAGCCAGTTGCGAGATACGCGTTGGTCGAACATTTAAAACGATTTTAACGAGCTCAGCCGGCTACCCCTTAGATAAAACTTATTATCAAACCGTCAAGGGGATGGTAACTCCGCTGGATATTCTGGAGCCAGGTGGCACGCTCATAATTGCTTCAGAGTGTGCAGAGGGAATCGGCTCAGCGGAATTTCGGGAATCACAGGCTAGACTTGTCGAACTCGGCCCAGCAGCATTTTTGAAAACTCTGCTTTCCAAGGATCTCGCGGAAATTGACGAGTGGGAGAGCGAGATGCAACTGAAACCTATGCGGGTAGGGGAAGTTCAGTTGTATTGCCCTGGCATGAGCGAGGAGGATCAGAAGCTAACTGGGGTAAAAATCATTCAAGATCTTCATCAGGCATTGGCTGAAGCCATTGAAAAGGTAGGCGACGCAGAAGTTGCCGTCATTCCTGAAGGTCCTTACTTGGTACCTTTTGCAGCCGCTTAAAGGGCTGGAATCCGTTATAGACTAAATCTTCAACAGGCTACTCCAACGGTTGATTCAACAACTTGTCTCGAAGCTCAGATCTGAGGGGCAGCCTCATCACTTCTTCATTCAAAGCCAAGAGCGAATCTCTGGACTGCTTAGGGATTCGACTATCGTCCAGCAGACTTTGAAGATTTACCCAAAGATCCAATTTCAGCTGCTCTAAAGCTAAATTCCAGTCTTGGATTCCAAGCGTGTTTTCATTCTGGGAATCTTCGACAGTCTTTGTCTCAAGATTGCAAATTTCAGGGGGGCAATCCTGTATTGTGGGTTCTAAAGTTAAAAATCTTGAAAACACTCCTACACTATCTTGCTGAAGTTTAGAAGAGAGATCCAAGTATACATTCACCAAAAATTTGATAGCAGACAAGCGTTCTGAACTTTCTGCATTGGCCAAGTATTTTTTATTTTTAAATTCCTCAGTTGTCCCCAACCTGCCAAAGATAAATTCTGAGACTTCAACTATTGTCTTCAACTTGTAGGCTTCAGACCATTCTTGATGAGTCAATATTCCTTGCAGCCTAGCCAGACTTCTCTCTTGAACGTACCCATCATCTGAAACAAAAGTGAACCAGACCAAAGGCTTTAACGCTAATTCTTGCTGTCCTGTGATGGCTGACTGGCTCAACTGGCGCAAATGCCCCTCAGCCTTGATTTGATCAACGATCGACCCTTCTCTAGCCAATCTCATCAGTTCTTCAGTCGCCTCTCGCTGATCTTGGGGGTTCTTACTGGCCGTCAGCACAATGTAGCTTCTCAGGCCAGTTGGGTTACATCCCCAAAAAAAGCCACAAAGGAGGATTAACAAAAGTGTAATTTTTAGTGTTTTCATAGACATCCTGTCTCTGAAATGAAGAGTTCTCAGCAAAACACCTGTTGGAAGGCTTAAGATTAAAATGGTGATTTTTTTCAAAGCAATTGTGAGAAAAGCGCAACCACAAATGCTGTCACCAGCCCATTGAGGGCCATGGCAACCGCAGCAAACACTCCAGCCACTTCATGCACTTGAAAGGCACGCGCCATTCCAATTCCATGAGAGGTAACTCCAACAGCGAAACCACGTGCACGCCAGGCTCAAAAACCAAGATGTTTCATAAGGGGTGTAACAATGATCGCTCCGAGAATTCCTGTCAATACGACCAATCCAGCTGTTAGTGAAGGCAATCCACCAATCTGTTCGGAAATTCCCATTGCAATTGGTGTGGTTACCGATTTGGGGATCAGAGAACGGATGGCTTCATCAGAGGCACCCACCGCTTGAGCAATAAAAATTGCTGCAAAGATTGCAGTTGCTGAGCTAGCAATCAGTGCTGCTAGTATGGGAATCGCTGCTCTTCGGACTCTCGAAAAATTGCCACCAGTGGAATGGCTAGAGAAACTGTCGCTGGTCCAAGAAGAAAATGAACAAATTGGGCACCTTCAAAGTAAACTAGGTATGGTGTGTCTGTGATCAGTAGTATCACTCCCAGAAAACTCGCAGCAATGGCAACCGGGCTCACAATTGGACTTCGTTTCACTTTTTCAAAACACCAAAATCCCACAAGATAGGCCATCATGGTCAACATCAACCAGAGCAATGGGGTTGTCTGGAGATAAGCCCAAATATCCTGAACTTCATTGATTGGGTTCATGATC
>JAQWOT010000056.1 GCA_029245725.1 SAR324 cluster bacterium
CTGCGAAGATCCGAGGGAGAGCCAAAAACTACTTTTCTTTTTCAGCTTTTCTACATTGATTCTAGGGTCTGTGCTCTTGAACTTCAGGACTGCCTCAATCCAGATCTTGAGCCTGTTATCTTGACCGATATCGGGATGAGCCAGTCCTTTGAGCCGGAGATGCTTTTATTCACACGGGTGTTGATGTTTGAGAAATTCAACATCAGCTCCGGTGCCACCTTTGCGTTCGACTTCGACATCGCCGAGGTGTTGCTAAAAATGTACGCGAAAAAACTGCAGAAGTTTCCAAAGCTGCCCAAGGATACGAAGCGCTTTCTCTGCTTCTTCAAACTTTACCAGCGGTATGGATACGAGGTGGGCGAAAAATCCATTGAGGATAGCTGGTAGGCTCAGTCAATCAGTGTTTCGATTTCCAAGATTGTGAACTGTTTGTGCCTACTTTTCATGGACAGTGGCTTAAGGTACTTTTGAACTTTTTTGAGGAGAGTACCAATGTCGAAGACTGTCAGCCTTCCTGTGAACATTCAACTGTCCCTCAACACCCCAAGCAACCTCTCCAAATCCTGCTCATTGATATGAAGATGTGGGGCAATCCGTAGTGAATCCCCTCGATAACTAACGAAGATATTTTGCTCAGCCAATTTCCCCACAAAGTCTTCAGACACTCTTCTCTTTGACGATGCTCCCAACAGGTGAGGACTGCGGTGTTGTTTGGGAACCGGAGTCCAGTCTATCTCTTCCAGCACCTGTGTGATCCGGTCATTGATTGCTTCCAGAGTGTCTGCGATGTTTATCACTCCCCAGTCCCCAAGTTGCCGCAGCGCAACCAATCCACCCGGTAGCAACGAGGGAATACTCTTCTGGCCCATTTCGAATCGCCGGACTCCGGATTGATACGGTGCCTCATAGTCCAGAGGTCTCTCGAAGACTTCAGCGCCCTCCCGGCTGAGCCAGGTCTCCTCCAACGGACGTTCCCCATGCCAGCGTGGATCTACATAGAAGAGGCTCAGTCCATATGGAAAGAGCAACCACTTGTAGCCGGCTGCCACCACGAAGTCAGGACGCACTCGCTCGATGTCCAAGGGCAGGGCACCCAGCGACTGAGTAAGTTCCAGGCTCAGGCAAGCTCCCAATGAATGTGTGGCCTCACTGATCACCAACAGGTCGAGCCGTGCACCATTTGTCCAATGACAATTAGGGATGGCCACTAGCTTGGTTTGAGGTGTGAGACAATCCAGCACCGCCTGGGTCCAGTTGAAGTCCTTTGGCGCCTGCACAACTACCAGCTGGGCTCCGGTAACCTGGCTGAGCCGCTGCCAGGGTAGGTATTCTGAAGGGAAGGCTTTCTCCAGCACAATGATTTCATCACCTCGACTGAGCTTCTCTTCAAAAATCCGAGCCACCGTCGAAGTCCCGTAACTGGCAGATGGGATCACTGCATAACATTCCGAATTACCACCCAGTGCTCTTGCGGCCAGCTTCCGGAATTGCTCAGCATCGTCAAAAAAATTGTTGGGCTTGCGCTGCCAAGGTTGACACTTCGACAACACACCCTCGATCAACACCTTGGCTGACTCAACCAACAAGGGTGCATTGTAAGCGCAGTTGAAGTAGGCGATCTCTGGAGAAATCTCGAAGAGGTGACGCTGTGATTCGAGTTGGGCCATCGTTGCTTTCCCTGATGCGATGAATGGATAGAACCGCTGGATGTTCTATCCATTTTACTTTTGCAGTCAATCCCCCGATGATCTCTGCTTTCCGGTTTCAATCCAGCGTTGTCTCTCGGAGAAAAACTTGTCGTTGCTGCTTCCGAAGCTGGAAGTCCGCTATTGATCACAACCCAATACCCTTGAAGATTCATGGCAAAAACCAGAATGGTGATGGAGTTGGGCATGGGAGTATCTCTGGTCAGCCAGAACTACACCAAGGCTGCCTGTCGGGCCGTCCAGGATGCCCTCTACCGCAACTCGCTCAATCTCCCCTTGGCTTTCGGTGCGTCTCCCGCAGACATGATCGTTGAGCTAGAAATCGCTGTACAACAACCCGATCAGGTTGACGTGGTGCAGGTTCAAAAACTGATTCCTCACGGCAAGAGTTCAGTGAGCGTGGTCCACGGTGGACTCGACATTCCCCAGCCGAACGGACTGGGTACAACCACGGTCGCTAATGTTGCTGTGGTTGTTTACCTCGACATTGAACCCGGAGATCGCTGATGCAACGTCTTATTCTTGAAATTGGTACCGGCAATGATCTCTACGGTGGGAACTACACCAAGGCTGCCTGTCGGGCTGTCCAGGATGCAATTCACCACAGCTCACTGATTCTGTTCCGCTCCCTCGACATCTCCCATGAAAAGATGCAGGTAAACGTCACCGTCGGAGTGCAGGAACCCAAAAAGGTCGATCGGGATATCGTTGCCCGTGAATTGCCACGTGGAAATGTATCGGTCGAAGTGACCAAGGGAGGAATGAATGTGGTTGACGAGGTGCACGACACTGTCTCCGTAATCGCCACCGTCGCCATTGAAGCCTGCCTGGAAGTTCCTCCAGGCAAGTGGAAGGTGCTCAGTAACTAAGCCCTCAGAACTGAACCCCACGGGTTAGGGCACCATCAGCCACCAGGTTGGTTCCGGAGATACGGGAAGCCAATGGACTGGCAAGCATCAATACAGGAAAGGCCTGTTCTTCGACTGTACCCATACGTCCGGTTGGGTTGAGGTCCATCGCCAACTTGAACAGGTCCGGGTTGCCCTGCTCGATGTTTTCCCAGACCCCACCGGGGAAGTAGGTGTTGCCCGGAGAGACACTGTTGGCACGAATGTTCTTGGAGGCCAGTGAGAAAGAGATGTGGGCTGTATAGGCGATGATCGCAGACTTAGCAGTTCCATACGGTCCACCAGCAAAGTCGGCTTCTCGTCCAGAGACACTTGAGATGTTGACAATCGAAGCTGAGTCGCTCTGCTCAAGGTAGGGGATCGCCGTGGTACAAGTCCGGACCGTGTGCATTACGTCGATGTTGAAGGAAGCCTGCCAGTTCTCTTCGCTGGTTGGAATTGCCAATGCGCTAACGTTGCAGACGACGATGTCCAGACCACCCAATGCTTTGGTAGAGTCGTGAACCCATTGCTCCAGCGCTTCCTTGTTCCCCACATCGAGAGCGGTTCCCAGCACAGTCGGGCCTTTGCCACTCAGGTCGTCCTGGGCCTGTTGCACTTCGGCGGCATTGCGTGCACAGAAGGCTACGTGAGTGCCTTCTCCCACAAAAGCCTCCACGATCGCCCGTCCGATTCCCTTGGTTCCACCGGTCACTAACGCTTTCTTGCCCTTCAATCCAAGATCCATCTGCTGCTCCTGTTGGTAAGTGTTGAATCGCTGATGTGATCAGCCAATTAGCCAGAGTGTACTTTCCTCTTCCTGTTCAAACAATCATTTCCCACTGACCCAGTTGATCATGTAAGTCCTGTAGTAGGTCTGCGTTGTCCTGTGCGATTGAGCCATCCTGCTTCCACCAGCCATTCTCAAAACCCACCCGACAGTCCCAACCCCGCTTTGCCGCTTCGACCAGGCAGGGGATCTGCCCTAGACCAAAGGCACAAACCATCACTTGTTCCGGAATATCGGTTTCCAGCGCCTGCAGGGTAGTCTCAACCTGATTCAACTCAGCAGGATCACTGTTGCCATCGATGGAATAACGCCCAAGAACCCAGAGGATCGAGAGAGATGCTGGACGCGGTAACACACCCTGAGTGATCCAGTCAAAAAGCTGTCGTAGGTCGTTAGCGTCATAGAGAATGTGCTGGATACGAATTTGGCTTTGGGACAATTCAGCGTAGAAATCCCGCACAACCTTGCTGTCTGGCTCCCGTGCCATTTCCCGAACCGACAATGAGATCCAATACGGACGCAAGTCCAACACCAGTTGGCGCTGTTCAGGAGCCTGATAGATTCCAGCAGCTTCAGTGGTCACCTGTACTTCCAGTGCTGGGACTGTTTCCTTCAACAGGGCGAGGAGTTCCCGGTAGCGTCCAGCATCCAATAGATGTGACTGATCTGCGTTGCGGATGTGAGCATGCAGACCCTGCGCTCCCACTTGCCAGCAAGCCAGGGCGGTCTGTACCAATTCTGGCGAGGTTACGGGCAGAGCAGGATGATCGGTCTTGGTCTTGCGGGCACCATTCGGGGCAACCATCAGGTATGTCATGCGGCTTGATCGAGTGCAGGAAGGGTCGCATTCAGAGTAGAGGAGAGCCGGCTCACGATCAGATCCAATTCCTCATCATTGATGATGAACGGTGGAGCCAGCAGGATGTGATGTCCTCGTCGACCATCAATCGTTCCACCCATCGGATAGCAGAGCAGACCTTGCTGCATTGCGGTGTGGCGAATCTGTTCCGGAAGATTGAATTTTGGATTGAGAGGCTCTTTCGTTTGTTTGTCCTGCACCAGCTCGATCCCAAGGAAGAGACCTCGACCACGGACGTCCCCCACATTCGGATGTTCGGCAAATTGCTGTTGCAGAACTTGGTATAGGCGCTCACCTTTTTCTTTCACTCGCACGGGGAGATTCTGTGAAAGCATCTCCTGGAGAACAGCAACCCCAGCAGCACAGGCCGTTGGATGTCCCTGGTAGGTGTGTCCATGCTGAAAAAATCCACTCCCCTGGGCAATCGCCTGGTAGATCGTGTCCGTGCAGAGCATCGCTCCAATCGGTTGCAGTCCGGCTCCAAGGCCTTTGGCGATGCACACAACATCTGGTGCAATCCCTTCCTGCTCATAGGCAAAGAGGGAGCCAGTGCGGCCCATCCCACACATCACCTCATCCAGCACCAGCAGTACCCCGTACTGATCACAAATCTCTCGGATTCTTCCAAAGTAGCCCGGAACTGGTGCGATGGCTCCTAACGTAGCTCCCACCACTGGTTCTGCGAGAAAGGCAGCGACTCGTTCTGGACCAGCTCTCAGGATCTCAGCTTCCAGTTCATTTGCCACTCGCAGTCCATACTCTTCTGGAGGCTCACCAGATTCAGCGCCACGGTAATAATAGCAGGGTGAAATGTGTGAGACGCCACTGGAGAGCAAGGGCTCAAAAGGTTGCCGTCGCCATTGGTTGCCTCCCGCGCTGAGCACCCCCAGCGTGTTGCCGTGGTAGCTCTGACGTCGAGCAATCAAATGACTTCGCTGCGGCTGATTGATTTCCAGAAAGTACTGACGACACAGCTTAAGGGAAGCCTCCATCGCTTCCGAACCACCACTGACGAAATAGACCCGATCCAGGTTACCCGAGGCATGTTGGATCAACAAATCAGCCAACTGCTCCGCAGGCTCCGTCGTGAAGAAGCTAGTGTGGGCATAGGCCAACTGCTGCAGTTGCTGACAGATCGCATCCAGCACCGGTTTGGCCGAATGACCGAGACAGGAGACTGCAGCTCCTCCGGAAGCATCCAGATAGCGCTGACCCTTGGCATCCACCAGCCAGCAACCTTCACCAGCAACAGCGGTGGGCAACTGAGAATCTGAACGACGCGGAAAGACATGGGACGTGGACATGATCATCCTTGAACTGAGGCAAGACGAGAACGACGACGTTGAGCCAACCAGACCAAGGCCAGCAAAGCCAATGCCGGTAGATAAAACCACTCCTTGGCAGGACGATTGGCTTGTGGCTCAAGCACTGCGATCAAGCGTACGGGATCATCCATGTAGAAGTCAAAACGCTGGAAAGGCTGGAAGTAGGTGGAACCAGGCATGGGTTCTTCAAGAATAACATTTTCGGCATCCACCTGAATTAGAATTCCATTCTCATCCAGCGCCTGCTGCAGGGACTGGTTGGCCTTAAGCTCCAGCAGGATCGTCAGGCTGTTAAGTTCTTCTGGACGATCAAAATCAGGCCCCTCAACATCTAGCCGCACCGTCAGGTTGCGTCCGGTCTGTTCCAACTGCTCTGTCAATTCTGCTCCAGCATAGCGCTGCCAGGGTTCCTGCCATTGATCTAGCCAATAGCCTGGGCGGAACAGCGTGAAAGCCACCAGCAACAGGACAATTGTCTCCCACCAACGACAGCGCACCAACCAGTAGCCCTGGGTTGCGGCAGCAAAGAGCATCATCGCAGAAGCAGCCACCAGAAATACTAAAATTCCTTTGAACCAGCTGACGTCAATCAGCAACAGCTCGGTGTTGAATAGGAAAAGAAAGGGCAGCAGCGCTGTTCGGATATCATACGTGAAGCCTTGGATACCAGTTTTGATTGGATCCCCTTGGCTGATCGCAGCTGCTGCAAAAGCGGCTAGTCCGACTGGTGGAGTATCATCAGCTAGGATGCCAAAGTAGAAGACAAACAGGTGTACCGCCACCAATGGTACGATCAGCCCATTCTGAGAGCCCAACGACACAATCACTGGGGCCATCAACGAAGAGACCACGATATAGTTGGCTGTTGTGGGCAGGCCCATCCCCAGCAACAGGCTCATCACAGCGACCAGCAGAAGCATCAGGATCAGGCTACCACTAGAGAGCATCTCTACAAATTCGCCGATCACCTGGTGGGCTCCAGTCAGCGAAACTGTACCGATGATTACACCAGCCACTCCGGTCGCCACGCCAATGCCGATCATGTTCTCAGCACCGTTGGCTAGTCCACGCCAAAGATCCTGTGTTCCCTGTTGAAAACGTTTACTCCACTGACTTTCTCCACGGAACCAAGCCTTAAGCGGATGTTGGGTGACCAACACAGTAGCCATCACAATCGTTGCCCAAAAGGCAGACAAAGCCGGTGAGAGTCGTTCGATCAATACGCACCAGAGTAACACCACAATCGGTAGCAGATAGTGCAAACCTGTGAGGGCAATCGTTCCTGGTGGTGGAAGCTTCTCCAGATCAATCACTTCTCCAGATTGATCCAAATCTGGTAGCTTCGAAGCCAGCCGAACTAGAAACAGATAGAATCCAGCAACCAACAAGGTGGCAGCACCAAGCGTTAGCCCAGGTAAAACATCTTTGAGCCAACCGAAACCAAAGTAGACCACCATGCTCAGCAGGCCCATTCCAACAAAACCAGCCAGCACACCAGCTACTCGCTGCAGTAGCGTTGTCTGGGTAGGGAGACGTGGGCGCCCTTCCAGTCCAAGCTTCAGGGCTTCCAAATGAACGATGTAAAGCAAGGCGATGTAGGAGACCAACGCTGGCAGGAAGGCGTGACGAATCAGCGAGAGATACGGAGTCCCTGTGAATTCAGCAATCAGAAAGGCCGCAGCACCCATCACTGGAGGGGTGAGTTGGCCGTTTGTCGAAGAAGCAACTTCAACGGCACCAGCCTTCTCGGCAGTGAAGCCCGTCTTCTTCATCAACGGAATGGTGAAGGTGCCAGTGGTCACCACGTTGGCAATCGAGGATCCGGAATAGAGTCCTGAAAGACCTGAGGCCACTACTGCCGCCTTCGCTGGACCTCCACGGAAGTGTCCGAGCAGAGCAAATGCGAGCTGGATGAAGTACTGTCCGGCTCCAGCCCGTTCGAGCAAGGCACCGAAGAGGACAAAGAGGAAAATCATCGAGGAGGAGACGCCCAGCGCGACCCCGAAGACGCCCTCCGTCTGCATCCAGAAATGCCAAAGTGCCTTGTTCAGTGAGGCTCCTTTCCACTGAATGACTTCAGGAATGAATGACTTGTCACCGAAGAAGACGTAAGACAGGAACACTCCGGCCACAACGAGTAGTGGCAAACCAAGAGCACGGTAGACCGCCAATGCAAGACAGCAAAGACCAATTGTAGAAATGATCAAATCAGAGGTGGTAGGAAGTCCAGCACGATCTGCAATACTATCTTTGAAGACGAGCAGGTAGAAGCAGCTACCGGCCCCTAGCAAGGCCAGCAGGATGTCGTACCAAGGAATGGTGTGAGTGCTGTTTTTTCCAAATGGGTGGAGTAGCATAGCGAGCACCAAGCCGAATGCAAGATGTACTTGGCGCACTTCCTGATTATTGAAGACAAGGCTGATTCCAGTCAGGCTGGAAAGCCAAAAGGGAATGCTGCTGGCAACATAAATCTGGAAAAGGGACCAAAGTACGCAGAAGAAAAAGACAGCACGGGCAGAGGTTCCAGAGAGAACACGTACCCGTGCGTCACCAATCGGTTGATCTGAGGTGGGAAGAGAAATAGACATGAAACTCGGGAGGCATCAAGGCAGTCACAGAAGTCACTGCCTGTCAGCTTACATCCAGCCGCGCTCTTTGTAATAGCGCACTGCCCCGGGATGCAGTGGAGCAGAAAGCCCATCGCTGATCATTTGGTCTTCCTTCAGATTTGCAAAAGCAGGATGTAACTTTTTGAAATCAGCAAAGTTGTCAAAGACAGCCTTAACCACGATATACACCACATCGTCAGGAACTTTCGTAGAGGTAATCACAGTTGCACCAACACCAAACGTCGATGTCGCTTGATCATTCCCAGCATACATTCCACCAGGGATGGAAGCGACTCGATAGAAGCTGTTCTCACGTACCAGTTTATCGATCGGAGCGCCTTTGACATCAACCAAATCAACGTCACAAGTAGTGACAGCTTCAGTAATAGCAGCAGCTGGATGGCCAACGGTGTAAATCATCGCATCGATTTTGCCATCACAAAGTGCTTGAGCCATTTCGGAGCCTTTGAGTTCAGCTGCTAGGGCAAAGTCACTCATCTTGATTCCGAAGGCCTCCATGACGACTTCCATCGTCGCACGTTGACCAGAACCGGGATTACCAACATTTACCTTGTAACCCTTCAGGTCTTCAAAACGACGGATCGGCTTATCTCCTCGGGAGAGCAAGGTGAAAGGTTCCGGGTGCACCGAGAAGACTGCACGCAAGTCACTGAACTTGCCTTGATCGGCAAACTTACTCGTACCGTTGTAAGCATGGTACTGCCAATCTGATTGAGCCACACCAAATTCCAGTTCGCCTTCACGAACGGTATTGATGTTGTACACCGAACCACCTGTGGATTCAGCCGAACAGCGGATCCCATGCTTCTTGCGATCCTTATTGACCAAGCGGCAGATTGCACCGCCAGTCGGATAATAGACACCAGTCACGCCACCGGTTCCAATTGAAACAAAGCGCTGCTGCGCTTGTGTGGGCAGAACCCAACTTACAACCAAAGCACCAGCCAGTGCCAAGTGTTTCCAATTCATAAAGCCTCCTGATAGATCGGGGTAGCTGTACCCCAAAAGAACATGATTCAGACTAACCAACTGTCAGTCAAACGACACTATCATGCCACAGTTGGTGGGGAGGTGCAAATTAGGAACAACAAAGAGCGATAATGTGCTGAACGAAATCTAGACAAAGAAGTGTATAGTGGGAAAAATAAGAATTAAGATCCTAAAATTTATTGGGATGGTAGTGCTAAGTACGGGATGTAGTGAGAACGAATCATTTCAATCACAAAATGTTATCAGTGGCTAAAAACTCTATGCCAAAAGAATAACAATCAACGATTTCGATCAGAATAATTCTGCAAACAAATTATCTAAAGAAGAAATTATCAGGAAAATCGAAAGTGAATCAATCTTCTACAAGATAAAAAGTTTGAATAAGTTGGAAAATGAATTTCAGTAATGCATCTCAGTTATCAAAAAGATGTATAGTATTATCAACTATCAAAGTGATTTGGAGTTCATATTTCAAGAAGGGGTGAAGAACTGCCGTAACAAAACAGAGCATGTAAGTTCAGAAATCCATAGTCAACATATTTCACAATGGAAATTTGAACCAAATACCTTGGAAATTTGAACCAAATACCTTAGCTATGAATCAACTTCATTACCAAAATTTACCAAAGTCTAGTAATTCAGAATTTTTTCAACAATACTATCAGGAAAAAAGTTTTATTAATGGAGATAAAATAATTACTTTAATCTTTGAATCAAATACAGATAACACGTTATCTCCATGT
>JAQWOT010000057.1 GCA_029245725.1 SAR324 cluster bacterium
GCTTTGCTGCAGCAACCTGCGTTGCTTCTTCAATAGATATCAGACCTTCGATGAGTGGGTCAAGCCGGACTGGAAAGATAAAAAAACATTGAATTTGACCTTGCTAAGGTAGTGCAGAGGCCCAATTCAATTGTTCTGTTCCCCTTTTCTGAAGGCTTCCCAATGCCATTGAGGGCAAACCTGAATCAACCTACCATTGCAGGTGCCAATCAGAAAATATAGGATCAGTCAATTCGAGTTGATGAGAACCGATTTGCCTTAATTCGTCGCCAAGTTTTGCAAGCAACATTGAAACCATCCAGTTGTCAAATTGGCTTGCGATGTGTTGGGCCTCTCTTTGTTGCTGAATCCCATTTGCGATGGCTTCAGCAATCCGGTTTGTGTTCCAAAGCACAATCAGCAACAAAGGAAGTGAAAGTGCCACTTCCAGCAAGGTAAAGCCTGCTTGCTTTCTCATCTTCAAAGAGCGAGAAGTTTGAGTGTGACCTGCTGACGATATTTTGCCAACACGGTTGCGTCTTCTTCTACAATTGGGTGATCAGGCTCAATTAGGAAGAGCAGTTGTCCCCTTGAAACCAGAGTACCTCCGGAAGAATCTACAAATACCTGCCTTACCGTTCCCGGAAATTCTGCCCTAATTGGATTAAACATCTTCATTACCTCTAACAGTCCAAGCACATCATTTTGCTCTACATGTTGCCCAGCCTCCACGTAGGGTGGACTGCTGGGTGTCTCACGAGCATAGAAGGTCCCTCCTGTCCAACTACGTACTTCATCGCTATGAGAAGATGGTGGAGGTGCCAGTGCCTGGGAGTATTGCTTGATCTTTTCAGTATTCTGAAACTCCTTTGGAATGACTGGAACCAGTTCTTCATTACAGCCCCAATCAAAATAGCTGCTGCTGATACCCAATGAGATGGGGATACTCAGCAAGGGAACCAAGCCGACTTGAAAACCAGCATGCGCTGCTTGTACTTCTGACCAGAGCCCGTCGTCAAATCCAACAGGAGCCGTGTTTTCGAGGATTTTCTGCAAAGTGTCCCATTCGGGATAACCCAAGCGATTTCCTAAATCTGCATAAAATCGGAGTCCTTCTTCGAGTACCAGATGATCTTCCTCCCAGATAATTTCACTGGGAGGAAGACCACTTCTTTTCTCCCAATGCAGGTAACGATAAAGTTCGTGCAGCACATGAATCGGGTTCTGACACCACTGAATCTGCTGATCCTGAATTTCCCATCGAGGATTTTGACGTTTGGCAAGCCATCCGGCGAGAAGATGTGGCATGCTCAGCAAACGCCGCAATGGTCTTAGCAGCAGCGTTTGTTTTCTCTCAAAAGCTCTCAGAGCCTCGGGACCTAACTCCTTGATTGATCTGCTCAAATGCTGCCAAGCGAACTCCAAGTCGGTATCTTTCGCACCTAAGCTCAACTTTCCACAGAGTGCAAGGTAGGACTCCACGAAACGCGTGTTTGGCTTTACCATCGAATCCACACCCAACATCCAATACAGAATCCCATAATGAAATGACAGGTTGAGTTGTAAATCTGTTCCCCGCACTTCCATTTCTCTGAGAACACGAGCCATTTGCTCCAGATTTTCTAAACGCGTCCTGCCCCATGTGACAGACAGAGCCACATTAGAATCGTAGGCACCAGCAAGATGATAAGGTTGAAATAAACCGGTATCAGGATTCCGTAATCCAATCCCCTGGTCGTCTCGTAGTTCCCCTTCAATTGGTGTCGACCAAGAGCGTAAAATCCCTCCAGCATGAGGCTGTAATCCTTGGTTGGTAGCATTGATTCGAACCTCCATTCCGGACAGATTTCGGAGTTGACGTTGTGGTTTGGGAAGCACCTGTCCGTAGCAGGCAACCAGGAACATTGCGGCAATCAGTGAATCTACAAGAAAGTTGTCGCCAGGTTTATCTGGGTTAGTAAATTCCAGCCTGTAAGCCATCTCTGTGACTCGATGTTCGACCTGAATTCGGGTGTTTACCTCCATGAAGTAGTGTTGGTCTCCCTCAACAATGCACTCAAAGGTGGATACGTTATCCAGCCCTAGAGCCGTTCCGAAGTCCTGAGCTTGCTTACACATCTCACGTAGTACGACTAGGTCTTGTTGAAGCAGCTCTGCTTGATGGTTTTTGATAACTTCAAGATATTCTGCAATGGTTTGCTCAAGCAACTCTTCGGTAAGTGAAAGTTCAACTAATTTTTGTTCATGCATCTGTAGAGAACAGTCACGACCGCCTAACTCTATGCACCAATGGCCATTACCAATTAACTGGACTTCGTTGTGGCGAGTATCTTCAATGTTCATCTCGATCAGGAAGGTCTTGTTGTCACCTGGACCAGTTACTCGGGCTTCAATCAAGACAGCCCTTACGGCTTCTTCAATCTCTGCTTCACTTTGAATAACCCGTTGACCCTTTCCACCACCACCACCAATATGCTTAAAGCGTAGTCGCCTGCCTGGGTTTTTTGCCCAGATTTCATTACAACAGATGAGAGTTTCTGTCTGCAGTTCTTCTATGCTGAACAGATCAATCCGGCGCTTGTAGGAAGCCTGAAGTACTCGCTCAGCTTGATCCAATATTTCTGAGGTGAGGTGCCAATCTTTTGGTACAGGAAGTTGATGTCGATCAATCAGGTTTTTAAGAAATTGAGAAGGGTCTTTGCCACCAGTTTTTTTCAAAAGAGTACGTGCAGTGATTCGATCTTCACCCGGAGTTACCGATACGTTTAGCTTACGGGCCAATTGTTTGGCTTCATCTTTAGAGCCTGCCTGCTGAATCACCCTTGCACTGGGGCCAACAAAGCAAATATTCGCTTCTTCGATTTGCTTTACGAAGTCACCGTCCTCAGCCATGAAACCATAGCCTGCAAAGAGGTGGGTGTAGTTGTGCTGTTTGCAGAGACGAAGAATTTTATCAATGCATTGTTGTCGTTCCTCTCGTGACGAGCCAACATAATCATGGATATGGTGGACTTGCTCATGACGATTGGCGAGGAAACGCAGTTCAGGAGCAAGAGTTTGGGGATACGTGATACTGTCTTTTTCAGAGAGAAGAATGCCGTATCGTGCCCCCAGTTCCTCCAAGACTTGCATGACTTCAAGGCGAATGGGGCCGCGGCAGACAATGAGGCATTTTACGCCCTTAAAACAAAATTGCTGTTGCCACGGGCTTGCAGGATTGAACGAAAGTGCTTTCATGAGAATTCAGAAACCAGAAGGAAATGAACAAAAAAGTTTTCAAAAATGATTCAATTTGGAAAAATTTGGGGCAGAATAGAGGGCTTTGTGGTAGGAAACAAGGTAATTGCCTTTAGATTCCTCGCCCCAACATCAAGACATTGGAATCAAAATTCAATGTGATCTCAAGCAAAGGAGACCGTGTACGAAACTGCTGATATCCGAAAAGGATTGAGAATAGAATTGGATAGCGAACCCTACGCCATCATCGAATTTCAGTTTGTGAAGCCGGGTAAAGGAAATGCATTTACGAGGACTCGAATTCGCAATCTAATCAATGGTTCGGTATTAGATCGAACCTTTAAGACAGGTGAGAAATTAAAGCCAGCCGATACCCAAGATCGGACCATGCAGTTCCTCTATCGAGATGAGGGTGATGGGGGCTTCCATTTTATGGACAACAGTAGTTACGAGCAAGTCGCTCTGGATGTTGATCTCGTCGGGGATGCCACAAACTACTTGATTGACAACATGGAAGTGAACGTAGCTTTCTTTCGTGAACGACCGATCGGCATCACCCTTCCTAATTTTGTAGTTCTAGAAGTTGTTGAAGCTCCTCCCGGAGAAAAAGGCAATACAGTCACTGGTGCATCCAAGCCTGTTGTCGTTTCCACTGGTTACACCGTTAATGCACCCATGTTTGTTTCTGAGGGAGAGTTGTTGAAAATTGATACTCGAACAGGCGAATACGTAGAGCGCGTTAAAGCTTAAGGCCAATATGAAAAGCATGCTGAAGTTCAGGGATATTATCCTGGGCAAAAAAAATGATTCCCCGGATTCTTCGCAGAAAAAAGGTGACGCCAAGCAGGGTGAGGATTCACTTTCTCCGGTTGCCGCAGAACAAGTCAAAATTCTGATGGAGCTCTATCAGGAAGTTCCTTGTAATCCAAAGTCAGGGGATCTTGAAAAACGTATTAAGAATATTGTCAAAAGTCTTCAGGGCAGCAGTTTGCTGGAAAGTATTCGTGAGACTTTCTCCGATGAGCAAGTAGAAGAGTGGAAGGAGCAATCGCAGAAAGAATTTGATGAAATGGGTAAGCTCAATCGAGCTCGAATGGAGAGCCTCATTGAGGTGGCTGATGAAGGCATGCGCCAAGTCGTTTACGAAAGTATTTTTATTTTTGATGTCAATCCGTCAGATCAACCTAATCTCGATATTACTTACAAGAAGGGTGTTGATCCAGAGACTGGAAAACCAATGATTCACCGTGATCGCTATCATGTATTTTGTGAGAACGCGATGCATGGTATTGATGGAATCGATCGTTGGTTACCAGAGCAGTCCAAGCGTGAGGGGGAAGGCAATTGGATGGCTCATCTGCAGGAGCAGTTTGGTGAACTGGTCAATGATTTTGGGAAAAGCGAGAAGCCAATTGTGCAAACACTCAGCACGATTGGGAGTCTTGGGGGTATCGGCCACAAGCCTGACTCTGACGTTGATGCACAGGTGATTTTTGGAACAGAGCCCCGATATGAGCACAATTGGACTGATGCTGATTTCTTTATTGCCTTGGCCTTCAAGATCATAAGTTCTGCTTATGATCGTTTTCTTCTTCAATTTCCAGAGGAAAAGCAAGAACAGCTTAAGCAAAAAGTGAAAGATCAGATGATCGAGGAGAATGGTGAAGCTCTCAGCCCAGAACAGCAGAAAATCATCGACATAATCTTTCCAAGTACCTGCACACTATTGATGCGCAAAACCTGTCAGGCTTTGATTAGTAAAATGGAGCCGGGCAAGCAAATGCAGTTCTTCTGGTCTCAAATTCCACTAATCTTACGCAAGTTGCCAGAAGGTGACTTGTTCCGGAACGCATTGATTCTTTTTTTCCCTTTTCTCAAAAACATCCCAGCTAGGAAACTTCAGGGCAGCTGCTTTCCAAATTCTGTCACTTCAATGGATGCTAACGCTGCCCTTGGGCGGTTGATCATTTTCTATCGTGATCGTGTATTGGGCCAACGAGTAGTGATGAAATTATTGGAAGAGCCGGCCAAGGCAGCTGGGGTTGAGCCAGCCAAATTCCCCCCTGCCCAACAACGGCAGGTGCTAATGGAGCATTTGAAGAAGAACCCCTCGCGCGGAAAGGTTGTTCAACAATTCTTGGAGCATGTCTCTGAGAATTATCGTTGGGAAGTCGCCCAAGAGGCGGATGAGTGGCACACCGATGTCGGCCAGCAAGTAAGCTTGGACCAACAGATGCTGGAAGTGATTCAATCGATTCCTCTCAAAGATCAGGCTCGTAAGGGATTTTTGAAAAGAATAGTAGACTTAGTAAACGCTAGAGTGGAGCAGGAAGCAATACGTAACGAAGCTGCATATGAGCCGGGTACCTCTCGTAAGATCTATTATGCCGAAGAATACGAGTTGGCAAAATATCCTGCTCAGGAAGCCCATTACTTTGTGAATATCCTTCGTAAACAGCGGGCTGGCCAACATACGCCGTTCTTGGTATCGCCGGAAGGCAGCATGGCATACTCCAACATGCTCAATGATCTATTGCTCAATCCTGCAACGCTGTTGTGTGGCTTGTCTCCGATGCCTTTTTCACTGCCTGAAGAAGTCAAAATTCTTTCGAATATTGGTGTTTTCCCTGACTGGGAAGTGACCCAACATCGAGAGCATGAAGGAGATGAAGAACCAGATCCAAGAGCTGCAGCTGAAAATCAGGAAACATTCAAACTTAGAAATCTGCCAAACTGGGGAAACTATGCGCCATCCAGAGAAGTTTTTCTGACCTATGTGATTCCGATTTTTCTTAGAGAAAGTGAGAAGATCAGCCATCGGAATCTCCCAAAGGCACTCTTAAACACTTGGTGGATTGAAATGCTCACCTGTGATGAGGATACTCCTGAGCTGACCAGCCTGACTAAACTCTTAATCTTTCCGAACGACAGAGCCTTCATCAAGAAAGAGATGACAGGCCCTTACGTCGATATCATCAAGAGTATGGAAGAGGAATTCCCACAGCTTGTCCGAGATCCTTGGTGGATCAAGTTTACGGAGATGCTGATGCGCTTCCAAGATCCTGAAGTACAAAAAGAAATGCTTTTCTGCTTCGCCCAGCACATTCGTGCTTCGGATGTTATTGATTTGGACACAACATCTGGGGAACCTATCTATCTTGATAAGAATTCTTCCTGGCGCTTCAAGGCAGTGCATCGCTTTTACATGAAGTTCTATGCTGAAGAGGGACCTCGGATTGATTTAATGAAATTCTCCCAAGGCAGGGATGATGTGGCTCAAGAGAAGGAAACTGTTCTGAAAAAGCTTTTCCTCAACAGTATGAAAAACACGGAGCGCAGACTGATTCAGATTGGCAATCAAAATACCATCAACCGAATGAGCCAATACATCTCCCAGGTTACGAAGAACAATGAAGAGAAGGAGCGTGTCGAGAAGATACTGACCAAGCCTCTGGATAAATTGATGGACCGGATGTTGATCGTTGACATGTCCGTGGTGGATAAAGCACAAACTGATGCTGAACTGAATGTCATTGAAAAGCGTCAGATTGCTCAAATTCAGGATGATCGCCGGAAAGTTGGAGAACTATCAACTTCCATCACCAAGCACTATGGTGACAAGTTGCAGGCTGAACTCAACAAAGAGATCGTTGAGAAAATTATCTTCCAATCCAGGATTCCACTTGCGGGAGATCCCTTGGAAAATGTCATTTTCAAATATCACTTCGAAAAGAATTTTAATCGTCGCCCATTTCAGGTCCCACTTCCTATTTCCAAATCGCTCTGCATCCCTAGAAACGTAATTCTTTTGGAGTTTGAGCCAAAAAAAGAGAAATGGAAATTCAAGGCAATGATCTCCAAAAAAGCTGGTGGTAGTGGTGGTAATCAGCTTGAGATGTTTCAGTCAAATCTGGTCGAAGGCGTAACTCGCTGTGTTTTCAGTAAGTACATCGGGTTTGATGCTCGAGCGATGACCTCCTTCCAGAAAAACGCAGTTTCTTCCAGAAGCGTTGTGGCTTCCAATCCTGTCACAGCAGATGATCTGCAGAATCTTGCGGGTGACATCAAGAGTTTTTGCAAACCAATTCGGGTCAGTTCGACTGAACTCCTAGAGAATATCTATTATCTCTACGATGTGATGATTGTCTGCAACGTGGATCGTCCGCTAGGATGTGCAGCCATCGTCAGAACGAATTTCGATGAACAGTTTGTTTTCACATTTGATTTGAACAAAACGCCAACCATCGAAAAGGATCCTGGGCTTGCCAGCACAAAGAACCAACCAATGCACACGTTCTATCAAAGATTCAATAGCTTGCCAGCACGAAAGCTCTATTGGGAGGCATTCAACAAACTGAATCTTCCAATGTCAGAAGAGCAGCCACCAAAACTGAAAATCTGGGTAAATCCAGGAAGCTTCAACTTGAACGTCACTCCCAAGTACCAACGAGTCTACCTGAATGGTACTGCGGAGAATCTTTGGAAGCCAGAGCATGTCTGGAAAGAGCCTGCTGATGATGCGAAATTTGCTTTGATTAAGGACTTTGATGAAATTGGGAAACAGGCAATTACTGAATATCAGCAAAATCATGAGTAATGTGTTATCAGGCTTTGTCGTGCTTGGTATCTACTTCGTGATTGAGCGAATTTTAGAATTTGCCGGTGTTAAGTCAACATGCTCCAAGAGTTTCCTCCCACCTTCATTGCTCGCTGTCTAGGATTTGATGAATCTGAGGAAGAGTTCCACTTCCTATGGCAGGAGCAACAATTCTCTCTAAAAGTCGATCAGAATTTAAAGATCACCGGAGGTGCCCTGGTTCGATTTCAATCCAGTCAGGGTAAATTCATACTGGAAAAAGTTGTCTACACGCCTCCAGAAGGTCTGAAAGCTAATGGTGATACACTCCGCTGGCGCAAACTCAATCAATTCCCCTCACGCTTTCATTGTCTGAAAGCAAGGCACCATATCCTGCGCAGTATTCGAGATTGGTTTGATCAGCAGGGTTTCCTTGAAGTTCAAACTCCAGCAAGAGTCAGAGCCCCAAATCCTGAAGCGCATTTTGATCTAATTCAATGTGATCAGGGATACCTGGTAACCTCACCAGAATTTCAAATGAAACGTATGTTGGTTGGTGGATTTGAAAAGATTTACCAAATCAGTGCCTGCTACAGAGGAAAGGAAGCAGGTCATTGGCACAACCCTGAGTTTACGATGCTTGAATGGTATCGTGTTGGCGATAATTGGCAGCGATTGTGTCAAGACCTTCAAGAGATGACTAAGTACCTTCCAAGAGCATGGATTGCTTCAAAGCAACATAAAATGTTGGAAGGTAAGTGGAAACTCACAACGGTCAATGATCTTCTTCAGGAATTTTGGCAGTTTGAAATACAGCCCATTGACCAAGCAGGGGATCTTCTCGAAAAGCTCAACAAAAACGGTCATGAGAATTGGATCAATCAGCAAAGAATCAATGGAGAGTCCTTTCTAGTAATTTTTGGTAGACTTTGGGGCGAACTAGAGCAAAAACTTGGGTGGGAAAGACCTTGCTTGGTATCTGATTGGCCACCACAACTGGCTAGCCTCGCCCAAATTAATCCAAATGGCTTTGCCGAAAGAGTGGAATGCTATGTCCGAGGGATGGAAATCGCCAATGGATTCGGGGAACTAACAGACCCAAATGAGCAGCGAAAACGTTTTGAAAAAGAATTGATCCATCGAAGCCAAGTCGGAAAATTAGATGTTGGGTTAGATCACCAATTTCTTGATGCTTTGGTGGAAGGAATGCCTCCAAGTTGTGGGATGGCATTGGGTATTGAGCGCCTTTTAATTTGGCTGTTAGATGTTCCATCCATTGAGAATGTAATGGCTTTTAGGGAATATGAGATTTTCTGATTTTTCTTGTTGACTTAGTCAGAGCACTTTTATATTCTCATAAGCTTTCGCGAGTTATCGTGAGTTCTTTGAGAGTCGATGTGAGGCGAGGCGAACTTCAGGGTGTTTTAAGACTCGGGGTTTGCTTTTAATAGAAGGAGCCCTGAAGTCTGTTAATAGACTTTGAGTAGAAAAAAGTATCAAACACAAGAGTTTGATCCTGGCTCAGAACGAACGCTGGCGGCATGCTTCATACATGCAAGTCGAACGTGAAAGGCCTTCGGGTCGAGTAAAGTGGCGCACGGGTGAGTAACGCGTAGATAATCTGCCCCGCTG
>JAQWOT010000058.1 GCA_029245725.1 SAR324 cluster bacterium
ATAGAAATGAATAAATGAATACTTTTGAAATGATAGCAAACAGCCCTAAATTTTGTCAATTTAAATATGTTTTCATGAATGTCACAAATTGAAACAATTTGATCGGATAAGCCAAGTCTGAATCAGGATAAATTTCAGGAATAGTTTAGATTGTGAAACTTTTCTGCGATCAAAAGTTGAATCAAGCAGAAGAAATTCTTGGCAAAGTGCTTTACCCGCTTTTGGCTAAGAGTCTATCCGCAAATAAAAGATTGGCTATTTTCCCCTTCTTGTTGAGCCTTCTTAGGAGGACAAATGACAACCTTAGGAGAAGGAAGATATGTCCAGAAAGAAGACCTGGGAAGTTTCGGATGCCTTTTGGGAATTGGTGCAACCCCTGATTCCCAGAAATCCAAGAGTCGCCCACAAGACTTACCAACGCCAACAAGGGGGTGGCAGGAAACCGAAATATTCCAATCGCCTCTACTTTTCGGCAATGGTTTACGTCTTACGGACTGGCATCATCTGGAATGCCTTGCCCCGTGAAAAATTTGGCGGGATGAGCTCCTCGGCACTTCACGATAAGTTCCAGCAATGGAGTATTGCCGGTGTGTTTACCAAAATTTGGCAGCGAGGTCTGGCCGAATACGACGAACTAAAAGGAATCGCTTGGACTTGGCAAGCAGCAGATAGTGCTAGCATCGAAGCACCTCTGGCCAGAGAGTCTACTGGTCCAAACCCGACGGATCGGGGGAAAAAAAGGCTCAAAACGACATGTTCTCGTCGACGAGAATGGCATCCCCATCTCACTACTCGTCAGCGCAGCCAACCAGCATGACAGCGTGGCTCTGGAGCCTTTACTCAAGGCGGCCGTCGTTTCACCGGTGGCAACAACAGAATGCCACTTGTGCCTGGATGCAGGGTACGTTGGTAAAGAGGAAGTCGCCCAGTGCAATGGCTTCATCTCACATATACGCCCACGAGGAGAGGAAAAGAAGGAGATCGCAACCAATCCCGAGTTCAAGGCGCGACGATGGGTCGTCGAACGGACACACTCCTGGTTCAATCGCTTTCGAAAGTTGATCCCCAGGTATGAAAAAACCAACTGCTCCTACTTGGCCCTGACCAGCTTAGCGGCTGCCATGATCACTTTGAATCAGGTAATGTCTATTTATGGATAGACACTAAGAATAACTCCAGCTCTTATGCGGCTGAGGGTGAAAAAACAAGATTTTATAGTGCTGGTGAATTCTTAGTCTCCCCAAGCTCCGTGGAATTCATAGGCAACAGCTGGTTGATCACCAACAACCCATGCATCGTGTCCAGGCTGAATCGCATAGGCGTCTCCACCCGAATAAGTCACCTCGGTTCCATCGTTGTGACGACAAGTTACTGTCCCCGAAACAATCACCCCGATGTGATTGGCTTGACAACTTTCAGTGCCAACAATCGGTTTGATATCTTTCGACCACTTCCAACCTGGTTGCACTGTAAGTTTTATTACTCTTTGACCACCAACATTAACTGTCTCAACCCTTGCGTTGCTTGGGGTGCTGACCTCGTCAGCATTACTGGCGAAATTTTTTACCTCAACAGAAGCCATGAATCTGCCTAAATGAATATGAATTGCGAAGAATGGCGGGATATACATGATCCCGCTAGCTTAGAAATGAAACCTATTAACAGGTTGAAGATAATCATACAAATTAAAATTAAGTGAAACAAAATTTACACGGACCTAAATCACTCCATAGGAGTTCACAAGCCAGGCGAAAACAAGGACGTAGAGAACCAAGACCAAAATTAAAGAATAGGACGTGGGGTTCATGTGCTTTACTCCTGTAGAAAGAGTTTTGGACGATTGCTCAAGGCCATTCAGCCAATTTAGGAGGCCTCACTATCTGAAATGAATTGGAAATACAGATAATGAGATAAAAAAATATCAATTAAACGTTAGCTAATGGCAAGGTAAGTTCCAAAATCAGCTAAGTAGCAATCAAATTATCGGGTAATGACAAGAAAGTTTCTGCAGAGTCGCGAACTTTCTATGTCGTTTTAACGGAAAGAAACCCTCTTGCAAAAGCAGGCTCCAGATCCGTTCCAGCAAATTTTTTTTCACAAAAAAATATAATTGATTTGCAATAAAATCAAAATTCTAGTGGGGATTTTGATTATACTTGAGAATCATTTGTATCGAGCATTTCCTCGAACTTTCTCGCCCTGACCTTCTTCACGATAAAATCAATATTCTTGATGGTCTTTCGGAGTTCCTCGTCTTTCTCAAGACTACCCTTTGCTTGAGTCATGCTTTGGATGATGACCCCGATGACTAGATTTAAAATTACTAGACCACTGATGATGATGAAGCTAATAAAATAGAATACTGCCATCAGCGGCATTTTTGCAGGATTTACACACAATTCTGGGTTGTCCCCATAACCATACTCTGCACAGCTGTACATCTGAATGTACATCATGTCGGTCCAGTCCTCAAAAGTGGCAGCCCGAAATAAGGACACCATGCTGATTGGGAGATCTCCAAAATGGATGGGGTCATTTTTTGAAAAAACTGTAGTGCCAATTACCCCATAAATATAAATCAAGAGTAAGAGTAGAATACCCACAAAGCCAATGGGTTTGGTACTCTGAAGCAGTGAAATGACGATTATTCTAAGTTGGGGAACTTGGCGAAAAATTCTTGTGAAGCGTAAGAGTCTGATAACCCTGAGGACGAATGGATAAGACCCAAAAGGAAGAAATGAGCCGACCACAAGGAGACTATCAAAGATGTTCCATCCATCGGAAAAGAAGGCCAGGGGTTTATTCCATTTTGGTAAGAAACGAATAAGAATTTCGATTAAAAAAATGTACTTGATGACCGTGTCGATTGAATAGAATAAGGTGGGATAATCCGTAACTAGTGCTTCACTGGTTTCTAAACCCACCACAATTCCTGTCAAAACAATGAACAGATTGATGAAGTTTTGAAACCATTGGCTTTGCTCAATGTTGCTTAGCCAACGAAGGGGACTAGCCGTGGGTTGGTCATACTTTATGCCCGGTTCGACTCCCAGATTCTCCAGCAGCAATTCGTAGACAATTTTTTCCTCATCAGTGAACTCATCATCGGAGAATATGATTTCTTCGACCATTGTTCGAATACTGATTTTTTGCTGATCATCGATGTTGTTCAGCTTTCTGAGATTCCCACCCACTTTCTGAATCTGGCTCTCCAGATCAAGGTCTTTAAGGTTTTGGTAGGCCTCATTGTAATAGACTCTAATATCTGGACCCATGTACTTGATCCAGATCTCGGCAAATTCGTCGATGCTGGCAAAATCAGAGCTTGAAACATAGTTCAGAACATTAAGGTACTCGAATAATTCAACACTTGGCTCAATCTCATAGGTGTTCACCTGGAGAAGACTTTTGGCGAGATCATAGAATTTTCTCTCTGAGGAGAGGACTTCATCATCTGCAAAAATGATTTCCTCAAACATGAGAAGAATTTCTTTTTTTGTAGCATCCTTCTCTCCCTGCAAGCGAACCAAGCATTCACGAGTCAGTTTAACTTTTTGACCATCAGTTAGATTGATTAGTTGCTGATTTGCCTGCTTTGAAAATTCCTCGTAGCGATCGCCAAGGTGCTTGGAGACAATCTTATCAATTCTTTTCTCTGACTCATGGTCTGACAATGAAATGACATTCAACATCTTTAGACAGATCACGAGGTCTAAAGGATTCTGCAATCGATCGATCATGGGGGTGCAATTAAAAATGTTATTTTCGAAATCAGTTGAGATCAGAAAACATTATCTTTGAAATTCTATCCGATCAAGAACAACTGATCTAAATCATAGAGAATTTTTTATCCTCAATAAGTTGAATCTGTTAACGATACTAGGGTCTTCTTGGCAGGTTGGAATTGGCAGTAAAATTTGTAAGAGGTAGGTCGTTTCAATGGAGTTGATGAGGTCAGGGGTTCTTAGATATGAGGCTAGAAGCCTATTACCAACATCAGTAAATTATTGATGATTTTGAATAGTGTTTGAACTCAGAATCTTCTCTCTGAGATTGTAGATCTCTGCAATATGTTCTGGGCCAATCTCACAGCATCCTCCCAGAATCGTAGCTCCCATCGAAAGCCATTCTTTCCCAAACTCAGCATAAGTTTGAGGGTTGATCTCCTCTCTAGACTTCAAGACGTCAACAGTTGCGTGTCCCTGATAAGGTTCCACTGTAATAAAGCCGTTGGCGTAAGCCCCAAAAGTCCCTGAGTGTGGAGCTAATTCAACCAAAGCCTTTGAGGTCGCTTCAGGTGGCGAACAATTGATCAACAAAGCACTTGCTCCCTCAGCAAGGACTGCTTTTGCAGCTTCAATGATCAACTCACCAGAACGTAAAAATGAACCATTTGTTTCATTGACGGTGAAGGAAGTCCAGACGGGTAGGCCTGATTTCATAGCTACAGCTGTACTGATACAAGCCTCTTCAATGGAAGCCATTGTCTCACATAAAAATAGGTCAACGTGTTTGTATTGTTGCTCTGCAATCTGCTGATATTCTTCTTGGGAGGATTGAGAAGTTAAGCGTTCGGACGGTCGATAACTACCTGGAAGAGGTGGGAGAGTACCAGCGATTAAGGGAGACTGCTCCATATCATTACAAGCTTGTCTTGCTGCGTTGATTGCAGCTTCCTGCAAAACTTTAAATTCTTCTTGTCTGTTGTATTTAGCGAGTCGAGTGGGTGTCGCGGCATAGGAACTCAGTGTGATTACATCCGCACCGGCTTTGATGAAATCACGATGAACATCTACCACCAAGTCAGGATGATCTCTCAAGACATCACCAGACCAAAGTGGAGTAAGTTTGTGTTGGGCCCTTTTCACTAGTTCCTGGCCCATCCCACCATCAAGGATCGTAAATGAGCGATTCAGCATGCTAGAGAATCAGGCTGCAATTAAAATTCATTGGACTATTGGTCTGTGCATTCAGGGTTGATGATTCCCAGAGTTGTCTTGACCCTGCAAAGTTGCTTACGAGAAACGTTTGCGTTTCTCAAAGTTGCTCTTGTTAGGTCTGTATCAATCAGTTTGGCTCCGCTGAGGTTGGCATTGCTCAGATCAGCCTCCGTGAGGTTTGAACGGACTAGGTTAGTCATGCTCAAATTTGCATTTTTTAGAATCGCACCTTGGGCATTTGCGTTTTCCATTTTTGCCCCAATTAACTCCACTCCAAGTAAATCGGTACCTGTTAGATTTGCAGAACTCAGGTCTGCACCGGTTAGATTTGCGTTGCTTAATTTGGCTCCGCTCAAATCAGCAGCAGTCAAATTAGCTCTTCTAAGATTGGCACCTACCAGATTCGCATTGCTCAAGTTTGCACCACTTAGGTCAACTTTACGTAAGTCTGCCCCCACCAGTGATGCCTCCTTCAAGGTGGCTTGACGCAAACTAGATTCATTGAAATTGACTTTCCGTAAAATTGCCCCATTGAGATTGGCTTGATCAAGGTCGATGCCTTTGAGTTCAGCCTGACTGAGATCACATTTTTCACATTTGTTGAGCATTAAAAGCCACTCAAGATCCTTTTGCTCTAGAGCATAAACCTGAAAACTCAATAGAGAAGCGACTGAGGCGAGAATGATATGTCGTTTCATATGTATTTAAGAGTTATGGCTTAAAAATGATCGCTAGGATATCGACCAAGCTGAATCTGTGTCGTTTCCGACTAGAAATATAGCAAAATTCTAAATTCTGATCCTATTTAGTCAGAAAATTTAGATGATGACCAAATGCATTGAGATTGCGCGACACGCACTTCGGAGGCCAAACTATTAGATGAAAATCGCTTTAGTTAATAATGAAGAATGAGATTGAAGATATTTGAGCAGGCTGGAAGGAGTTTGAACCAACATCAATTCTATAATATTTTTGCCTGATCCCGTAGTTCAACTTTACGGATTTTACCCGTGGCAGTCTTAGGTAGGTCACAAAAAATGTAGTACTTTGGGACTTTGAATCCAGCCAAAGCAGATCGGCAATGGAGGCGAAGTTCCTCTGTGGTAGGGGTTGTTCCTTGTTTCAATTCAATAAATGCACAGGCCGCCTCTCCCCAATGTTCATCAGGTCTTGCG
>JAQWOT010000059.1 GCA_029245725.1 SAR324 cluster bacterium
TACTATAAAATTATTGGATCTTCAAATCTCCTTCTAGACGGGTTTTATTCTATTTTTGATGTTCAGATAGGACTTTTAAAACCCTTCTCCATGAGAGATTTGAGATTCTAAAAAAGGGTGGATGGAAAAATTGAAAGAAACAATCATTCTTATAAAGAAGAATAATTGCCAATTGGATTAAATCCCATTCTGTGACTTGATTTGAATTCATGAACCTTCGATACTATCGAAATTCAAAACATTAACGAGAATCTTTATGACCTTGAACTTCGAATATCGATCTGCTGGAAATATTGAGACCGATGGATTAATGGTTTTTGTTTCATCAGATGATCTTGAAAATTTTGCAAGTAGACATGACTTGTCCGATCATATCTCTGCCTCTATTGAATTAGGAATTAGTAGTGAATTATTTCTTGGGAATTATAACGAGCAAAAGACTTTTGCAGTTCCCTCCAGCAAACCAAGAATGGTTCACATGAGCGGGCTGGGTGAAATAAAAGATTTGACACCAGAAAAACTTCGAAGAGTTTGTGCAAGAGCTATTCGTAGTGTCATGGACACTAAAGTTGATTCACTCACTGTACTCATCACGAATAATTTACCAGAAGGCTTTGAAACTGGGAAATTGATCACAGAATCACTTTCTTTGGGAAGTTATCAATTCAAAAAATATAAAACTTGTGATTCAGATGATTCACGCACATTACAGATTAATGTAACCATCTTTGATCCTTTCCAGGTTTCTTCAAAAGATTCAATAGAGAGAGGTGCCAGCATTGCTCGAGGAACAAATTTCACAAGAGATCTTGGTAATATAGCTCCAAATGATTTGACTCCAGATGACCTTCGGCAAGTCGCTCAAGATTTGGCTGAAGCTTCAGATGAAAAACTAAAATTTAGTTTTTTTGATGAAGAAAAAATGTCAGAACTTGGAATGCAAATGTTTCTTGGGGTTTCTAAAGGATCTGAGGTTCCCGGTCGAATGGTTTTTCTAGAGTATTTCCCTGAAAAAGCTAAACATACTGTTGCTTTAGTTGGTAAAGGAATTACGTTCGACACTGGTGGAATTTCTCTTAAGCCTGGAAGAGGAATGGACGAGATGAAATTCGATATGTGTGGTGCAGGAGCTGTCCTAGGAACAATGAAAGCTATCGTTGAATTAGAATTACCCATAAATGTAATTGGAGTTTTGGCTGCAGCAGAAAATATGCCAGACGGAAAAGCTCAAAAACCAGGTGATATCGTTAAAGCATACAACGGTAAGACCGTTGAGATTTTAAATACCGATGCAGAGGGCCGGTTGGTACTTGGAGATGCTCTCAATTATACTGCAGATCATTACAAGCCAGATTGTATGATCGATTTGGCAACTTTGACTGGTGCGTGTATTGTTGCCCTTGGACATTTAAGTATCGGAGCTATCACAAACGATCAAAAACTTTGCGAATCAATTATCGAATCTGGTGAAAGAACTGGGGACCGAGTTTGGCAGTTACCAAGCTACCCTGAATACGGTGAGTTGATCAAAGGAAAGCATGCGGATCTTCAAAATATTGGTCCTCCAGGTGAAGCAGGTACTGTTACTGCCGGAGTTTTTCTTCAAGAATTCGTTAATGATGTCCCATGGGTGCATCTAGATATTGCAGGAACTGCATGGGGGGTAAAAGGAATTGATTATCATCCAGCAAATAGTGCAAGTGGATCTGGAGTAAGACTTCTCATTGATTTCTTAGAGAATTTATCTGAGTCAGAATGAATGTTATTTACTTTGGAACTCCCGATTGGGCGATTCCTCCACTAGAAGGCCTTGTTGCAAAGGGGTTCCAAGTATCCATGGTGGTTACTCAACCAGATCGATTAACAGGTCGTAAAAAAGTCCTTACTCCTTGTGCTGTTAAATCCTTCGCCCTTGAAAAGAATTTATCAGTTTTTTCGCCATATAAAATCAAGGACTCGGATGTCTTTAAGCAAATTAAACAGAAAAAGCCAAATCTCATCATTGTTTGTGCTTATGGTCAGATACTGCCCCAGAATTTGTTAGACCTCCCAAGTTTTGGTAGTTTTAATATCCATTTTTCATTTTTACCCAGATTTAGAGGAGCGAGTCCTGTTCAAGCATCCATCTTAGCTGGCGATTCAACTACTGGGATCTCCATTCAAAAGATGGTGATGAAATTGGATGCAGGTCCCATACTTTCAGAATCCAAACCTATCAAGATTCTTGAATCAGACACTTCGCGTTCACTTGGAGAAAAGCTTTCTGCTAATAGTAAGGAGTTGCTTCTAGAATCGATTGGTCAAATTCTAGCCAACAAAAAACCTATTAAACAAGATGAATCTAAAGCCACTTTTTGTGGTTTGATTAAAAAGGAAATGGGTAAAATAAACTGGACTGAAGAGACTCCTGAATTAATCAGCAGAAAACTAAGAGCTTATGATCCATGGCCAGGTATCTATTCCTATGATTCAGATGGCAAAAGAATTAATTTTATAGAGGTGAAATTATGCAGTCGCGAATCACAATTAGGTGTCATACAAGAAGACTTTACTATTGGCTGCAGGAATGGTTCTGTTAAGGTAAAAAGAATTAAGCCCGAAGGCAAAACTATTATGTCGGGAGAAGAATTTCTCCGCGGTCGACCTCATTTAATCAACACATTATTAACATAAAAGGAAAAGAATGGATGAACAAACCAAAGTCGAATTAGAATCAGCAGCTTTTCGAACTCTGATTGATCACCTAAGGAACAGGACTGAAGTACAAAATATTGATATGATGAACTTGGCAGGGTTTTGCAGGAATTGTTTATCAAAATGGATGGTAGCTGCTGCAGATTCCAAAGGCATTACTTTAGGTTATGAAGAAGCTAGGGAACACGTCTACGGAATGACCTATGCGGAATGGAAAGCAAATTATCAAAAATGAATTAATCAACCTCCTCGAGCAGCTCTCCTAGCTGCTCTTGTCTCATCAGACCATCTTTGCAGGTCTGGTTGAGACTTGTAATCTCCTGACCCAATATACTGTAAGGTAGATCTCACGCCGTAGTTAGTCAGATAACTATCCATTCTGAAAGTTTCTTCAGTTTCTCCAAGACCATATAAAATAACTGTTGGGAAGAAATCTACTACCTGGCTTTCTATGAAATCCCCAATTTTTTGGGAGGTTCCATCGGGAAGGATGATTTCTTGATCTGCCTCATCCACATCAATTTGGATGACATGCCAGTCGCTCAAAGCCTTGTAGTTTTCTTTACTGGCAAAAGCTTCTCTGTGCATCTGCTGGCAAATTGCACAATCCTTCTTCTCAATAAAAATAGCTATTGGTTTTTGGCCAGTAAAGGTTGAAAGATTATAATTTTCACTAAAATAATTTTCTTTTACAAGATTGGGTTCACTTTCTAATGTAAAACCTAGTTCCTCGTCTTTACTACTGACAACTAATAATGTCTCTTGAAAGATAGGAAGTGGTCGAAAACCATTCATTCTTTCAAGTGGTTCATTTAAACCATTATCATCTAAAATTAAAATAGTGGGTGTATATTGGATTTTCATTAGTTTAGAAAATGCTCTCTCGTCAACAACATCACCATTTGGCAGCGTAATTGATCGAGAACCTCTAATATTTATTTCAACAACGTCAAAGTTTTCCTGAATAAAATCTTTAGTTGTTGGATCTGAAAAGTTTTTCTCTATTGTCGCTTTACAGTATGGACATCCCTCTTGGTGGAAGTAAAGCATCAAAAGTTTCTCCTCATCTAATGCTTCTTCAATATCCAGTTCAATTTCTAGAAAGCTATCTTTAAACCAATAGGGAATTTGGGTGGACTTACCAAAGTCATCTCCGTCAACCCACTTTATATCTTTTGTACTTTGTTGTGCAGTTATGTTTGTGACTATGTTAAGTAGTAATAGAAATATAAGGCTTAAATTTTTCATATAACAAAACATAATATTTGCTTTGAAAGTTTAGTGGATTTTATTCACCTGAAGAGTCTTGATTCATCTCTACAACAAGTTCTAACCGAGCCACACCACTTGCAATGGCATCATCTCTGACTGACCTAGCCACATTCTGAGTAACTGAAGAATCAAAAATGGTTGGTATAATGTAGGGCCTGTGATCAATTTAGCCAAATGACCGCTGCTATCCAGTGGATACCCCCTAGAAAGGCACAGGCCCACTGATCGTAACGGGTGGCAATCCCCCGGCATTGCTTCCACTTGGCAAAGAGGTTCTCAATCAGGTGTCGCCAGCGGTACTTGTCTCGGTCAAACTCACAGGATTCCTTTTGATTGGACTTCGGTGGAATC
>JAQWOT010000060.1 GCA_029245725.1 SAR324 cluster bacterium
GCTGGTGTGGGCTTTGTTAATCCCGCTCAGGCTCTTCTGCACTTACCCAGAAGAGACTTCTTTCAGAGAACTGTAGATTCAGAAGTCCAACTCCGACGCCAAGTTCCCTTCGATATTTTGCTACGTGAGGGAGGTAAGCAATCAAGTGACTGGAAGGTGGTTTGTCTTCACCCCAGCCAAGGAATTCCTGTGCTGGACAACTCAAGAGTTCTTGCACTTTGGACTGGAGTTCCCGGTTCAAAAAAACCAGCACTGGCAGATCAGCTCACAATCCCATGCTTTGGCCCGGGAGAAGAGATCAAACTACTGGACCATTGCCTCGAAAAACTCCGAACAATGCGAAGGCAGCAAACACTTAAAGCCGCTGTCCTCGTCGGGGGGAAATCTTCTCGAATGGGCCATCCCAAAGCTTGGATGCAAATCAGCGGTCGTCCGATGGGATTAAAATTAGCTCATCTGCTAGAAGAATTATTGGGAGTGGGTAGGGTCGTCTTTGGAGGTTCTTTGCCTCCTGTTCCAGAGGATTGGTCCATCTCCAATCATCAAGAACTTGAGCGTTATGCTGTGATCCCAGATCGTGTGCAAGGCTTTGGTCCGTGGGGTGGATTGCTTGGGCTTTGGGAATCAGAACCAAATACAACTTGGCTGGTAGTTGGGTGTGATTACCCAAGGTTGCATCTTGAAGCACTGGAGTGGTTGTTGTCCCGTAGAGATCCCCTACGACTAGCCACTCTGGCTCACCATCAAATCGGTCCTCTGGAAACCATGATTGGGATTTACGAACCAGGTTTTCGCTATCTGCTGGAAGCTGCATGGCTAGATGGAGGGAAGCAGATCAATCGGAGAATGCAGCAATGGCCCCTGCAGATCGTGAATGTACCAGAGCACCTGAAGGCATGTTGGCAAGGCATCAATACCCTAGCCGACCTAGAACAGTTGCTTCAGCAGACAGCTGTCCAACAACAGTAGCTATGAGTCTACGCAAAGAATGACAATAGAAACTCTCTTCCTACTGAGCAGCGGACTATTTCTTGGCTGGTCACTTGGCGCCAATGACGCAGGCAACGTCTTTGGAACCGCAGTCGGCAGTCGAATGATCCGTTTTTCGACAGCTGTGGTGGTTTGTAGTATTTTTATAGTGCTTGGCGCCGTCTGGAGTGGGGAAGGTGTTTCGAGAGGGTTGGTTGAATTGGGCTCAGTGAATGTGCTTGGTGGGGCTTTCATGGTAGCTCTGGCCGCAGCGATTGCTGTTTTTTTGATGCTGCGAACTGGGATTCAGGTTTCGACCACACAGGCCTTGATCGGTTCTTTGCTGGGTTGGAATGCCTTTGCAGGGGTTGCAACCGATATCACTGTTTTTTTACAGGTTGTCTCCACCTGGGTACTTGGGCCTCTGCTGGCTGCAGGGATGGCGATGGCAATGATGTGGACAGCAAAGTTGATCTTGCGAAATAGTCGAATTGGGTTGATTCGTCTGGATGGCTATATGCGGCTGGCCTTGCTCGGTTCTGGAGCGCTGGGTGCGTATAGCCTAGGCGCTAACAACATTGCAAATGTCGTTGCGGTCTTTCTGCCATCGCAGCCTTTCCCTGCTCTTAGCTGGCAGGGCTTTGAAAGCTCACCAACCCAGCTATTGCTGCTGGTTGGTGGGATAGCGATGGCCTCTGGAGTGTTGACCTACTCCCGAAGGACCATTGAATTGGTTGGGTCTGGCCTGGCAAATCTGTCGCCCTTGGCGGCTTGGGTGTGTGTCAGTGCTCATTCCCTGGTCCTGCTGCTTTTTGCTTCAGCCAGTTTGAAAGCTTGGTTGGATTCAATGGGTCTGCCCTCACTACCCTTGGTGCCGATTTCCAGCTCTCAGGCAATCTTGGGGGCCATCCTTGGAGTGGGCTTGTTGCGTGGTGGGCGGGAAGTCAATTGGGGAACAGTTGGGAGAGTGGCTTTAGGTTGGTTAATTACACCACTGGTCGCAAGTCTGCTTTGCTTTTTGGGACTCTTTATCCTCCAAAATGTCTTCTTACTTCAGGTAGTGGGTGGCTGAAATTTGGGCTCTGTCACAACTAGGAACTTTTTAGAGAGCCTCCCTTCCTGATTCGCCTCTTTCGATCTATTTCAGCAGTTATCTTTTCCTGCTAGTCGTCGTGCCACCAGCATTAAGCATATCCCGCCCAAAGCAATGATTGCAGCTACCTCCATCAATGATGCGTAGTACTCACCCTGATGCAGAGCAAACACCACTGAAGCTCCCAGCATTGACAAGACTCGACTCACATCTACCAGGGAGGTTGACAATCCTAAACGCCCCTTGATTGCCTCCTGCAGGTAACTAATGTTGATGCTCAAGAGCGCAGCAATTGCTAGGGCCACAATCCCCTGCAAAAAGAGAACTTGCAGCACAGTCTCGGCAATCGACATCAGTCCAAGATACAACGAAAAAATGGCAGAACTGGTGGCCAAAATGGTTTCCTTGCTCAGCCGCAAGGCTAGGTAGCCCCAAGCAATCATACAGGGCACTTCCACCGCAGCAGCCACTGATGCGTTGATACCGACTTGCTCCAGCGTCCCTCCCAGGTCCTGCATTATTACAAGGGGGAGGGCCGTGATGTTCAGCTGTAAAGCTATGGACCCCAGAATGATTCCTGAAATACCAATCTTGTAGGGATTGCTGATGTAGGCTTTGGGCAGAGTGCTAGTGGCGGCAGCTTCTACCTTCTTGCTTGCTTGTCCAATTCTGGCAGACTGGGTCCAGAGGAGTCCAAAGAGCAAAGTGAACGCGATGTGTGTTCCCGAGGCAAAGGCGAAAACGGAGAAACTGGAAGTCTGCACAGCCAGCCAACCGGCAACTGGAGGAAAGACGACCCAGGCAACCGTAAAGATCGTCCTCAGAAATGAAAGGATCAGTTCTGCTCGGTCTGGTATCTCCTAGTCCAGATAGGCTCTGGAGTAGGCAAAAGTCTGGGAGAAGAGCGCATTGCTAAAGGTTAGCAGCAGACAGTAGGCCGCAATGAAGGCAAATAGACTTTGCCAGGCCCAGACCAACCAAAAACCAACTGCACCCACAATGGCACAGAGGATAACAAGCCAACGACGATCGTTGATCTTATCAGAGAGCCATCCCAGCGCCACTCCCGCTGCTGCTCCAGCGAAGGCGTTGATCGCCATGACCGCAGCGTAGGTCATATTGGAAAGCTCCAAGGCCTCCAACCCAATAATCGCTCGAAAAGGAAATGTGGATGCGTTGCTGGCTCCAGCAAAGAAGATGTTCAGGCTCAGGATTCCCAGTACGGGAGAAATCCAGAATCCAGCTAATTTTGTTTGCATCCATTCACTGCGGAAAGTTGTACAGAGAACAAATCTCTGATTCAGCGGTCAGAGGGCAGCATTTCAGCCAATAACAAAACTTGGGACCATTCGTAGAGTTTTGTTCTTACATCAGAAACAAGGTGGGGTAGGGTTGACTAGGTTGGAAAAAACCGAGCTGGTCAGCAAAAATACGAACCAATGATTGCACCAGTCTGCGGTAGTCCGTCTGTTTTTCAGTGACAGGCTAGGCCATTCTTTTGGTGGCAATCAGCAGTACTTCATCTGCTACATCCTCTGCTAGATCAGAGATCCCTCCCAATCGTTGAAGCATGGCTTTGTACTGGAACTGGCGTGCCAGTTCCAGGGAATCATCTCGAAACACTCGAACCAATAACTGCTGTTCCACTCGATCAACCTCACTTTCCTGACGGGCAACTTCTTCGGCATGGCGAGGAACAGAGCGCAGATCGGAGAAGAGCGAGTCAACGGTGGCACTCAGTGCTCGTAGACAACTATGGGTCTTATGAAACATCAATACTAGGGAGGCTCGGAAATCATTGGGGAGTGGAGGGAGTTCCAGCAGCAACTCCTTGAGAGAATGGCGACATTGACCAGGAATGCGATCGAGCTTGGTGAGGAGGCGCAACACATCATCTCTGGAATCAGGCATGAGCGCTTCTCGCAGCAGCAATTGCTGAATTTGACGCTGCAAGTCGTCTAACTCGGACTCCAGGCGATCCACCTCTTGGGCTCGCTGCTCACACTCTGCGAGGTTGCCGTCCAGGTAGGCAGTCAGGGCCTCTCGATGATGAAGAGCCAGATCTTCTAAGTTCCTCAATAGAAATCTGATCAGGTCCTCAACCTGCTGCTGCTTGCGAAATAGGGAGAGTGTCAACATGCTTAGATGATCGCATGGCGGGCTTTGGCAGAGAACCACTCACTGAATAGCACGGTCAGGAAGATCATCAGTAGAATTAAGGTCACTTGAGGCCAGGCTAGAATGTTCAGAGATGCCTGAAGTTGCAGTCCGATTCCTCCAGCTCCGACCAATCCTAAGACCGTGGATTCACGAATGTTGATGTCCCAGCGGAACACAGACACACCAACAAAGGTAGGAAGAATTTGTGGAACGATGCCATAGGCAATCACCTGGGAACGACTGGCTCCTGTTGCCTTGATCGCTTCTACCTGGTTTTCATCAATCTCTTCAATAGCCTCATAGAGTAGTTTGGCAACAAAGCCAATGGATCGCAGGGCAATCGCAATGATCCCAGCCAGCACCCCAGGACCGAGGATGGAGACCAGCAGCAAAGACCAGATCAACGAGTTGATGGAGCGGGATGAGACAATGATCAATAGAGCAAAGGGTCGCAGCAGCACCGGGCTGGGCGAAGTGTTACGTGCTGCCAGGAAGGCTACAGGCACAGCTAGAACCAGGGCCAGCAGAGTACCGAGAGTAGCGATGTTCAGAGTATCCCACAGAGGAACCCAGAGCTTGTCGATGTACTCCCATCTTGGTGGGACCATCCTGGAACCGATGTCCGCAGCAATGGCTGGGGCATCCAGCACAAAGAACCATTCAGTCTTCTCTGAAACCAGTTGCCAACACCAGACAAACAGCGCTGTCCCAAAAAACCAAAGCGCCCAGTGGGTCAACTGTGTCTTGCGATCGCGATGCTTCCAGATCTTTTCTTGGGAGTTCATTTCAACGGGCATCACTGAACTCGCTTGCGAATCGCACTAGATGAATACTCGGCAAACATCACGATCCCAATGATCAGGATCAGGATGGCTGCGGCGGTATCAAATTCATAGCGGTCAAAGGCAGTATTCAGGGTGGCACCGATTCCTCCGGCTCCAACCAGTCCAACGACAGCTGATTCTCGAAAGTTGATGTCGAGTCGATAAAGAGAGAGTCCAATCAGACGAGGCATCACCTGCGGTTGAATGCCATAGTTCAACCACTGCCACCAACGAGATCCAGTGGAACGCACTGCCTCAGCTTGACTAGGATCAATGTTCTCAATCGCTTCAGCAAGCAGCTTGGCCAGGAATCCGATGGTTGCAAAAGAGATCGTCAGTACACCGGCGAAGGGGCCAAATCCAAAGATTGCCACAAAGAGGATGGCAATGATTACTTCCTGAAAGGTTCGAGAAATTGTAATGATTGATCGGCAGAACAGATAGATTGGAAGAGGAGCAAGATTGCGGGAAGCTCCAAGGGCAATCGGAATCGAAACAATAATGCCAATCACTGTGGAAACCACTGTCATCACCAGACTTTCTGCTAGCCCCTCTGAGATGTCGGTCCAACGCCCAGTGAAGTTCGGCTGTGCAAAGGCAGCAACAAATTTTAGTCCACGATCCAATCCTTCATAGACCCTCATCCAGTTGACTTCTACGGAACCGAGCGCTAGCAACATATAGAGCATGGTTCCAATGGTGATGCTCCAACGGAGTTTCGGATTCTCAATAAAGGGCTTGGGGCGCCAGGTGCGGGGAGCACTCATCAGAGGTTCTCCTCAAGATCAGCAACATCTTGATCAGACTCACTGCTCTGTCGTTTACGGACCGCAGTCCAGTCTTCCTCTCCATAAATCTGGGTCAGAACTTCTGGCGTTAGACCTTCTGGATCCCCATCATAAACAATTGAACCAGCTTGTAGCCCGACAATGCGCTGAGCAAACATCTGGGCCAGGGCGACATCATGAATATTGATGATCGCTGCCAGCTTGCGTTCAGTACAAAGCTCGGTGATTAGTCGCATGATCTGGCGGGAAGTTTTTGGGTCCAAGCTGGCGGTCGGTTCATCGACCAACAGCAACTCTGGGTTCTGAATCAGTGCCCGGGCAATACCAACCCGTTGGCGTTGTCCTCCAGAGAGTTCATCTGCCCGTTTATCAGCCATTGGTTCCAAGCCGACGCGGTCCAGCAGGGAAAAAGCCGTGTCAATATCTGACTGCGGAAAACGACGGAAGTAGCTGGCCCAAAACCCAACGTAACCCAATCGACCAGAGAGCACATTTTCCATCACGCTCAATCGCTCTACAAGTGCATATTCCTGGAAGATCATCCCAATTTTACGCCGGGCTTTGCGGAGCCCCCCTCCCCGTAAACGGGTAAGGCTCTCTCCATGTAGTAACACGTCTCCCGAAGTAGGCTCAACGAGGCGGTTGATGCAGCGGATCAGGGTGGACTTGCCAGCTCCAGACGGGCCAATCAAGGCGAGAACTTGTCCAGCTGGGACACTTAGGTCTACTTCCTTGAGAGCATGGTCGCCAGTGCGATAGCGTTTGCCCAGTTTCTTCAATTCAAGCATGAAAAATCTGCGAAGGGTCCGCCCCTAGAGGAGCGGACAAGGAAAAGTTACTTGCAGGAGTAGGAGACGTTATTGGCCTTGTCAATCGTGCGGATCACAGCCCAATGCTCCTGATAGGTGATTGGCAAAAACTGCCCTTCGTTGGACTTCTCGAACTCTACTTTCAGACTGGTTGGTGTGCCGTCTGGCTTATCCCACTCAAAGCTGGAGAAGGCTTCCTGAACTTTTTTTGCCACGTCAGGATGCAGGTTGTGAACATATCCAAATCCAGTCGTAGGGAAAGTCTGAGACTTATATATCGTGATCACATCCTCAGCCTTAATCACATTTCGTGAGATCATTCTTGATTTCACCGAGTTGGCGATAGAAGCTGCATCATAGTCCTTGTTGGCTACTCCAAGAATCGAGTTGTCGTGCTTTCCAGAGAAGGAAGGCTCAAAGTCTCGCTCGGGAAGCATATCAAACTCGGCTTTCAAGATCGCAGAAGGTGCCTTGAATCCGGAGTTGGAGGTTGGAGAGGTGAACGCCAGATTTCGTCCCTTGATGTCTTCCACCTTGTTGATACCACTACCTGGGTAAGTGATGATCTCCATTTCGTAGCCGAAGTTGCCATCAAGACTGGCCATGATCGTGAAGGGTACAAATCCGGCACAGTTGACAGCCAGTGGGTTTGAACCGGTATTGAAGCCTGCCACATGTATGCGGCCCGATCGCATCGCTTCGATTTGAGCTGCATTGGATTGAATGATAAAGTATCGAACTTTTTTGCCCGTTACGTTTTCCATGTGTGTAATAAAATCCACCCAAGCAGTCTTGTAGACTGCTGGATCTTCAACAGGCGTGTAAACAAAATTCAACGTGTCTGGGTTGACCCATTCACTTGGATCGGTGGGCGCATCCGCTACCAGGTCGCCGTCACGGTCACAGAATCGGCTATCCAGAGTTCCTCGTGGGCAATCCTGAGCTATTAGGGTTCCAGCAGTCAGTAGCGAGACACCCAAAACACCGGCGAAATGCAGCAAGCTTGTCAATCTCTTGAACATGTTTCCTCCACGGAAGTTCTTTAGGTTTTCCTACGGCAACAACAACGGGTGAACATTCCGCTGCTTTGCCGAAGACAACAAGATTCAGGAAAATGTGATGTTTTGATTCACGTTTCAAGCTATTCCTCCAAATCCACTCCTCTTGGTGTCGCTCAATGAAAGAAATTCGCTGGGTCAAACCTCTGTTTCGTTGGCTGTTTCTCCTGCTTGGAGCCTTGCTGATGCTAGCATTTTTTCAGCACAAGCTAATCTATCATCCCCGGTCCTATCCCGCAGGCTATCAACCCTGGAGGACGTCTTCTTTGGAACTTCTCCACTACCAAACAACAGAAGGTTCACAGACGGCGTACTACCTTCCCCCTGAGTATGATTCCATTCAACGAGTCTGGGTCCTGTTTGGTGGTAACGCTGGCTTGGCGTTGGATTGGTTGGGGCTGCTTACCCAGGTGAATCCAACTGGGGTGGGCTTTCTTCTGATTGATTATCCGGGTTATGGAGCGTGTGAGGGAAGCGCCTCCCCAGAGACGATTCGTATTTCTACAAGGGAAGCTGTCCAGGCGTGGAAGAGAGAGTTTGGGCGTGAATCACAGCCTAGCTGGGCCACCTTGGGACATTCGCTGGGAGCCGCAGCAGCTTTGCAGTTTGCAGAAGATCATCCGGTGGATCGAATCGTTCTCCTTGCGCCGTTCACAAGCTTGGCGGATATGGTGCGACATCTCTTTGGTGGCTGGCTGGTGCCGCTCTTGCGACATCCCTTTGAAAATCGGAAACCACTGCAGATGGTGTTGGAACGCAACCCAGTTTCAGCGATTCTGATTGCTCATGGAGATCGTGACGAGGTAGTCCCAGTTCAGATGGGACGAGAACTTGCCGCCCTGAACTCAAAGCAGATCGAATACCTTGAAGTTCCCGACACGGGGCACAATGACATCCTGAGTAAGCTCTGGCCGAGTCTTCAACAAGAATTTGCCGCTTCTTTGTGATTGCTCGTTCTATTGCAGACTCTGTCGAAGATAGAAGATAACCACTAGTCTGGATGTTGTGATGCTTTCGAGTTTGTTCTTTTTCCTGAGGGAGAAAGATCAGCTCTCATTCGTTTGAAACCCTCGCTCATTCGCCAAGCACTTTTGAACCAACACAATCTGAAAACCCTCACCCAGTTGGGAGAGAGTGAACCACGCAACAGGTGGGTGAGAGATTGTTTTGATTAGATTCGTAGTAGCACGGTTGGGGAAATTGATAAATAATAGCTAAGTCACAACCAAAACCTTCAAGATTCACAATACAACGATTAGAATCTATGCCCACTGTTTTGCTGGTTCGAGGCTGGTGATTTTTTTTCTACTCCAATGAAGGGCAGGAGCCTCCTCATATCCACGTCAAACGGGGCTCAGCTCAGGCCAAATTTTGGTTGAATATCGATAGCCTGGGAGTGGAGCAAGCCTATGTACGTCACATGACACAACAAGAACAACGTCAGGTTCAGCAAATCATCTAAGCCCACTTTGAAGACTTGCTCGACGCCTGGCAGGAATTTGAGCGGAGAAAGTGATGAGTTCATGCCCTGTCTACCTCTTAAAAAATGTTGCTGTGGATCAAGCGGGAATTACGTTTGAGCTTGCTGGACAAAAGATCTTTGTGGCTTGGCTAGCAACCGGCTCGGAACGATTGACGGAAGCAGCGCCAACGGCTCGGAGCTTGTTAGAAATTGATCCCGATGGCATCGGTTGGTACTGGCCTGCTCTGGATGAAGACTTATCTACCTCAGGGCTACTGAGAGCAGCCCAAAGAGCTGATCTGGTTCAGCAGCCTCAAAGTATCTACCGTCCAGAAAGTGTGTCTGAAACGGTTGGACAGGATTGATTGCTAAGTTTTCTCAGTCCCCTCATCCGACCGTTCGGCTACCTTCTTCCTGAGGGAGAAGAATTGCTTTGCGTTAATCTGAAAAACCTTGGCCCCAGTAAGAATCAGTCCGTATTTTTAATCGCTGACTCTAGGCTGTAATAGCAACAATAGTGAGCCCAATTCGATTTGGTTTGAATTCCACACCTCTTGAGTGATGAACCAATCGATCACTCGCTTAGGAGGAAGTCCATTGAAACGCAGCATGTTCCTATTCTACATGGTTCTGGGACTCGTGGCCTGCAGTGCTCCAGAACCTAAAGTCCACAACTTCACCAATGAATGTGAGATGGAGTGGCAGTATGAATATCGGCTTTATTTTGATGACCTGGCCCGTCTGGATCACACCTGTTGTCAGTGTGTGACACTAGGCAGTGCACTGTTCTGGGACAACAAGACTGGAGTTGGTTCTGGACGGACAAAATTTGGTTGAAAGATTTTTTACAGAAAACCGGAACGAAAGGAGATCTGGAACAACCAGTGCAGATCACCCTGTGGGAAC
This sequence comes from SAR324 cluster bacterium, assembly GCA_029245725.1. Taxonomy (NCBI): domain Bacteria; class Deltaproteobacteria; species SAR324 cluster bacterium. The sequence goes on from JAQWOT010000060.1 coordinate 10,070, forward strand.
AATGGATTTGTTCCCACATCATTTGCTGTTGAAAGGAAACGACATGGAAGTCACAGAAAGCCGTATTCTGGAATTGGAAAACTTACTGGATTTCCAAAATGCAAAAATTGGAAAGCTGGAATATCGAATTGAGCGGCTGGAACGACTCGTGGCAGTGCTGATGGAAACGAACAAAATCACTGGTGGTGAAACCAAATCAGCCACATTGAACTGAGAGAAACTTGGAATCACTGGAGCAAGCGCTACTGGAGATGGAAGTCTACGGGTTCACGCTGTTGGAGGAGGTGTTGAATCCTGAAGAGGTATCCCACCTGAAAGAGTGTCTGATTCGCTGCTATGAGCGCACAGGCCACGAACAGAACTTCATGGGGACAGCCGGACACGTAAGCAACTTGCCTGCACAGGACCCTGCCTTCTTTTTTCTACTGGATCACCCCAAAACGCTACCGATTCTTGAGGCCATCCTTGGAAAGAACCTAATCCTGGGAAGCTTGAACGCCCGAATCGCTCGTCCTGCTGATGGTGAACAGGGCTTCCACACCGATATTGGCGCAGAGTTGCTGAATCCCGTATCGCCAGTGATGTGCAACACCGTCTGGATGTTGGATGACTTTTCTCCGAGGAATGGTTCAACACGGATTGTTCTAGGCAGTCACAAGAGTGGGATGGCCAGCCCACCCGATGGGTTTGCAGTTCAGCATGTTTTTCAAGTGACTGCAAAAGCGGGCAGTGTGTTGGTTTTTAATGGTCAGTGCTGGCATGCCGGAGGAAATAATCAGACGGAGGTTAACCGACATGCCCTGTTTGGACACTACCGAAAATCTAGCCTGATCTTCCAGGTTGATCCTCACGATGGATTTCCCGCCGAGTGGTACGATTTGCTCTCTCCAAGACAACGAGAGTTGCTGCGCATGCAGCATGGCTTGGGAGTACCCCACGCTGCTGACTACCATATGCGCCAATCCTCTGGTCGGGGTAAATTGAAGCCGAGTTGAGTGCGAAGCAACTTCGTTTCGAATCTCGTCAGTAACCCAGATAAAATTGCCAATGGCAATGAGTCAGGTTTTCCTAAATCAAATATGCACAAATCACTCATCAACTCCCACTTGCTTTCGCTTCAACGTCTCCAAACAAACTCCAACTAATTGAGAAGGCCATCAATACACTGAGGAGAGTTGAACAAAAGCAAATTGACCATCATCAACAGCCATCAAAGCCCCTCCATCTTTTGTGAGCACGATATCCTCACCGGCCCAATCTCCACCTTCTGGATTCGGGTATGTTGCCTTCCACAGAAGATTCCCGTCTGATTTAAACCGGATTAGAAAGGCATGCCATTGATCTGAGCAATCCAGGTCCATACATTCAGAATAACTTTCATACTCATCTCCGGTACCAGCTACAACAATAGCGCCTCCATCAGGTGTGGCTTTTATTCCCCAAGCTTCATCGTGAATGTATCTTGGATCAAAACCTCTAGGATTACCTACCTTGTTCTCCCAAATCACATTTCCTAGCTGATCCAATTTCAGGGTATAAGTATCCCAATTCGCTGTGCCAGATGTGGTATGACCTGACAGGAACATACTACCATCAGAACCTACATCCATTGCAAACAGGTGATCTGTGCCAGACCCACCGTAATTCTTGGACCATATCACCTCGCCGGTTCCAGTCATCTTGAGCAATGAGTAGTCTAGAGCATCTTGGGTTAACCCTCCAATGATCAACTCGTCTTCGAAGACATATATTCGATAAGCATGGGATGTGTAGGAATTTAAACTTGAATCCGACAGATGATTACCCAGCATATCGAATTTCATCAGATGGCCCTCTCCTTCTGCGTAGAAGGTGGTATCTGAGTCTTGCGCGTTAATATAGCCGACAGCTACCAGACTTGATCCCAATTGAATCATACTCTCTATCGCGTCCACACCCCCAAAATCATATGATTTACTGAAGACAACCTCACCCGTTGTCTTATTCAATTTGATCAGTGCGCTGTCCTGGTTCATGGCACCAAAAACAACGTACCCGTCATCTACTTCGATTGCACCATTGCCAAGATTATGGCCAGCAGAAGGATATTCTTTTTTCCACTGGATTGCTCCATCCTGACTGACTTTGACGACAAAAATTCGTGCATTTGTTGGTAAACTTCCGGTCTCACCAATTTGGAGGAACCCACCATCCGAACAGGACAGTAGGAAATGTCCATGGGACTCTTCACCACTCCCAGTTGCAGTGGTTATCCAAAGAATTTCAGGTTTTGTGGAGCTTTCCGTATTGGTGCTTAACTCTGCTTTCTCAGCAGGACTCGTTTTTTCAGGTAAGCAACCAAACAAGCTCATGACCCAAAAGGGGATGCTTAACCCGAATAGTCTCCTAAATCGATAGAGTTGCTGCATTTGCTAGATATATGTAGTTTTTTGTTTGGCAAAGAGAATGACTCACAGAAATATCTTTACCTCAGAATCTTTTAAATGATGAAGAGCTCAAGGCTTATCATTTTAGTAGCTTATTCCACACTGATTAATCTACTCATTGGCTGCAGTTTGCATCACCAAGCGCCAGAAGAGCTAAATACAATCACTGGTGCCTTTGGTTTTCACTTTGGAGAAAAAATCCAAAGTTATCAAATCAAGTCAGAGGATAATGAAGTAATGGTTGTTAAACCAACGGTTATTCCCCGACCCAATCCTTTGATTGAAAGATATGCCCTTATACTAGATAGAAAAAACAAGAGGATCTTGGAGATTAATGGTCTAAATCATTCCCTTTCTCAGCACCAGTGTCTCAAAGCGAAACAGAAGTTAGTGGATAACTTAAAAGAAACGTATGAGTTTGAAATAACAGAGTCCCTGGAAAATCTGGAATCAAGACCAAAAAGAAGTTTGTATTTTGGAGAAAGTGTCGACAAATCCAGAGCAGTGGTTGGATGCATGATGAATGCAGGTTTCTTATATTCGAATTCGGATACACTGCTGATGATTCGCTACCTCAGTCCTGCGGCAAATAGGGCTTCAGAAGCGTTATCTCGATAGCTTGAAAAGACCAGGATTTAAAAAAAATTAAGCTAAATGACTTGGTCTCTGATTCCAAAGAGTGTATCAGCAAATTCTCCTAGGAAATTCTCGGCTGAGAATTCGAATTTACAACATGAAACTGTTTCCCTAGAATCTTATTTATTAGTTTCTAACCCAAAGAGATGATATGCGCCTCAAGCTTTTCTCCGCCATTTTACTAATGTTGTGGTATACAGGATCAATGCTAGCAGCGGATCTGTTTCAGTTAACCGTTAACGGTGAAACCCGTAGCTACAGCTCAGTGGATGAGTTGCCAGACTTCAACACGATGAAGCAACAATTTAGCGTCACTGATTGGGATAATGATCGAATAGACTTCTCATTAAACTACCGTGGCATTGATTTAAAAGCTGCTTACCCGTCAGGAAGTAACAAAGTTACGTTCAACATCCCTTCTTTGAATAAAACTTGGTCTTATGAGGGGACGTCACGACAGGGTAGTTGGACCCAGTTGACTGATGCCCTTGTGGAAGAATCTGATTTAGTGAACGAACTGCTGGGCTTGATGGTGCTCTACACACCCAACGATCCAGTAGCAGGGAATCCCAGCAGTTTGATGGATAACCTAGTACGCCTGGATTTTTCAGCGGTGCTGGTGGATCTGCCTCTCGGTAATGCCTTGCAAGGTGGAGCTGCGGGAGTCGAAGCGGTGCCAATGGCAGATGCTGAAGGAATGGCCGTTGATGAATCTGATTCTTCTGTATCTTCAGCTTCCCCAGAAGTGGCTGGCAGTGAAGAGAACGAAGAGAGCAGCACTGAAACAAGCGAACGTGAGAACAAAATTGGTATTGGTCTGGGATTCAGTTCCTATGATCAGGGGGACTCAAAGGTCAACACAACAACCATTCCCCTTTCTTACAGTTGGAATTTTGAAGGAGAGAGCAAGCCCAGCCTGACCCTGCGGCTACCTATTTCACAGTTGGATGTTGATGGAAATACAGGTATTGCCTTTGGCCTGGGTTTGAACTACCGCCAAAACCTGAGCCCCAATTGGCAAATCTCCCCCAATCTCAATTACGGTGTCACTGCCTCAGAAAGTCTGGGTTCTGGGGGAGCTCTAGTGAGTTACTCCATCTTGAGCATCTACGACTGGGTTGCTTCCTGGGGTGCAATCCGAATCGGAAACCAGGCAGGGCAGTACCGTTCGATGCCACTTTCGGTTGGAGGAACTACCTTTGATGCTGGAATTGAGAGCACGGTTCTGCGGAATGGGCTGATCTTCCAGTTTCCTACCGGCTTCATTAGAGACGGAGCCACATTTGATCCGTACTTACTGGATACTCGCTATTACGGGACAGAGCTCTACATCATGCAATACTATGAAGTGGGCTTTACGCTCAGTGGTTGGGTCTTCCTGTCTTCTTCGTTGACCTTTAATTACTTGGTTGCAGAGGAAGATAAGGCAAAAGGAACCAGCTTCCTGTTTCGGGCTCAGTTCTAAGAGATTTTACAGTTAACAAAATCTAATTTTTTACGAGAGACGATGTCTTTTACGCTGGAACTGGGAGCAAAAGCTCCCGACTTTTCTGTTGTAGGAACAGACGGCCAGACTTATGGCCTAGCCAACTTTGCGGAAGCCTCCACATTGGTGGTGTTCTTCACCTGTAACCACTGCCCATTCGTCGTTGGATCTGATGAAATTACACGGGCCACTGCTGAAGAATTTCAGGACAAGGGAGTGGTTTTTATTGGAATCAATTCCAACAGTCAAAAGACCAATCCCACTGATGATTTCGACCAGATGGTCTTGCGGATGAAGGAGCACAACTTCCCGTGGGTCTATGCAAGAGATGCTTCCCAGGAAGTTGCCTTGGCCTATGGAGCGCTACGGACACCTCATTTCTACGTTTTCGATCAAGAGCGGAAACTGTTCTATTGTGGCCGGGGGGTGGACCAGCCACGAGATACCTCCAAGGTGCAGGTCAATGACCTGAAAAAGGCACTTGCAGAAGTTACAGCCGGACAATCGGTAAGCGTCCCCTTGACCAATCCGATCGGTTGTAACGTCAAGTGGTTGGATCAAGATGCTCACTGGATGCCAGCAGACGCCTGTGATTTGGTGTGAGCCAGATTCGGCTGATCTACCAGGGAGTGACACATGACAACCAAGCCAAACGATCGCCTTTCTCTAACCGAAAAAACGGTATTGATCACTGGGGGAGCCAGTGGCATTGGCCTGGAGACCGCCAAGGTGTTTGCCCGAGCAGGAGCACAGGTAGTGATTGGGGATCGAAACGAAGCCGCTTTGCAGAAAGCTCAGGCTCAGCTTAATGATCAGGGAA
>JAQWOT010000061.1 GCA_029245725.1 SAR324 cluster bacterium
ACTAGGTTCCTTGGGCTGGCGGGTTGTCGTTATGCAATACCGCAATTGTGGAGAAAAACCGTACCGTCTTGCGCAAAGCTATCATGCGATGCGCTGGCAGGAGTTAGACTGGACCGTTGAAGTTCTTCAGGGGCGCTTTCCAGAAGCACCGATTGGAGTCGTAGGTTTTTCCATTGGCGGTAGTATTCTGCTCAACTGGCTTGGTCAGAATGAGGCTAGAAGCATTGTGGCAGCGTGTGCTATCTCCGTTCCCTACAAACTATCGCCCTGCGCTGATCGACTCAATCAAGGTTTTTCAAAAATCTATCAGCAATATTTGATGGGACGGCTGAAACGCTCTGCAGTGCGAAAGTGGGCCTTGTTGAAAGATGCATTGGGGCTATCTGACCTTTCGCAGATCAATGAGTTAAAGACACTCTGGGAATTTGATGATTTACTGACAGCTCCCTTGCACGGCTTCAAGAATGTCCATAATTACTATGAAAAAGCCAGCTGTCGTCAGTATCTTAAAAGCATTCAAGTACCAACCTTACTGGTGCACGCTCTGGATGATCCTTTCATGGTTCCTGAAGTTGTTCCACAGGCAACTGAATTGTCAGATCTGATTCAGACGGCTTTCGTTCCAGTAGGAGGTCATGTGGGCTTTGTGTCAGGTTCCTTTCCAGGGAAAGAGTGGTCTTGGCTTTCTCGGATTGTCCACAGCTTCTTTGAAACAAATTTTCACTGATGATTTCTGATTAGGGGGCTGGAAGGATTTCAGAGGTTGTTCGCAAATTCGGAGAGTTTACTGATGTCTCTGGGAGAAGAAAGTTCCAGAGACATCAGAGACAGGCTTAATCCAACAGATACTCACTCATCATAGTAAGAGCGCAGAGGTCCACTCCGACTTGGATGTCGGAGCCGACGCAAAGCTTTAGCCTCAATTTGGCGGATACGCTCACGGGTAACATCGAAATTTAGACCTATCTCTTCCAAAGTATACTCCTTCACCTCATCGACTCCAAAGCGCATTTTGACAACTTTTTCCTCTCTCTCACTCAATGTTCCCAGGTAGTGACGGATCGTCTCTTCAAGATATTTCGTAGTTGTTTTGGCAGCGGGATCCAAAGCATTCTGATCAGGAATAAAATCTTTTAACTGCGAATCTTCATCATCCCCAATCGGAGAATCGAGTGAAACTGGATCTCGGGAAATACGAATGGCATCGCGAACCTTATCCAAAGGCATACCGAGATGTTCTTCCAGTTCATCAATACTAGGCTCTCTTCCATGCTGATTCGTGAGTTGCTTTGATACCTGGTATAGCTTGTTGAGAGTCTCAATCATATGAACAGGAATACGAATCGTCCTCGCCTGGTCAATGATCGCTCTTGTGATTGACTGCCGAATCCACCACGTGGCGTAGGTAGAAAATTTGTAGCCTCTTCGATATTCAAATTTGTCAACAGCTCGAATCAGCCCTAAATTTCCCTCTTGAATCAAATCCAAGAATTGCAGTCCCCGATTCGTGTGCTTCTTGGCAATACTAATCACAAGGCGCAGATTGGCCTCAATCAGTTTACTCTTGGCATGTTTTACTTGAAGTTCTGCTTTTTTCAGATGTTCAATTTCAGTATCAAAGTCATACCAATTGTCTCCGGCTTGCTGCTGAAGCATATCGATACGTCGACGACACAACTGCCATTTTTCAAAGATCCTTCGGGCCACAGGGAAGCGCATACCTGTTCCTTTTTCGAACTTTCTCTCATAGTAGCGCTCACACCTTCGCTCTCCCTGGGCTTTCTTCCATTTCTCTAACCAACGTGAGGCGTCCTTTGGAGCAATCTGCAGTTGCATCTCATAAATCTGCACTCTTCGTTTTAATGTCCGAATCTTCGAGTGGTGCTGAAGCATTGTAGAGCAGAGGGCTTCCAATTGACGAGAATTGAAGTTTGCTTTCTCAAGTCTGTTGAGGATTTTTTTCTGCAGAGATTCCAGTTCTGATTTGTCAAATTTCTTGGCAGTCGGATCGGTTTCTAACTGCAACATTTGTTGGCGGAGCTCATCTATCTGAGCCAAGACATCTTGGAGTTTCTTTGATGCTCGCTCATCATCCTCAATAACATTGTCATCTTCGTCCAAGCCAGCAATTAAGTTCTTGGCACGAACATGACCCTCTTTCAGCTTCCTTTTCAATTGACTCAGATTCTCCAGAACCAAAATTGAACGAGCAAAAATCTGAAGCAGAGCGTAATTCCCTTCCTCAATTGATTGGGCGATCTGTAACTCCTCATCTCTGGTGAGCAAACTGATGCACCCCATCTTTCGGAGATAAAGTTGAACAGGATCATTGTTAATCGCTGCTAAGTCCGCACTGCTTAAGGAATCATCGATTTCTAATTCGTCACTATCCTTAAGGGCAATTTTTTCTTCAGAATCCTCATCTTCCAATACTTCAATCCCAGCACCTGTTAGAGCGTTAAAGATCTGCTCCATCTGGCTATTATCTGCCTTGGCTCCGCCATTTTGTTCGCTGAGGTGGCTATTGATGTCGTCTAAAGTCAAATAGCCTTTCGCTTTGCCATCGTCCAAAAGACTTTTCATCACTTTTGATTTTAGGCTCTGTGTTCTGGCACTTTCCCTATCTTCGGTCATCATGGCGACTCCGTTTTTGGGTATTGGGAGGGGAAGCAAGTGAGGATGAATATATTAAACACTGTTGCTGATTTAGATGATCTCATTTTCATTGATCGCAGTCAATAATTTCGTATATACAAAATAAATTTTTTCTGTTGATTGAATAATCTGATGAAAAATTAACATATTTAACTGAATTTATGATTTATTTTTTCATTAATTGAATATAGAAGGCGCGGTAAAGCTTTAAACCTCAACAAAACTTAGCAAAATTACGTGGGGAATTGGAATCAACAAGAATTCTGGAGGCCAAGAGTGCCAATGGGATAATTGAACTATAGATAGGGAGAGTCGTTTGGGCGAATCAAGTTTCATTGAACTGGAATCGAGAAAGCCTGATATCTACTTAAGTAGTACCAGTATAATGGTCAACCATTAGGAAACTGGAATCTTGTAGTAATCTCGGTACCAAGCGACGAACCGCTGAATTCCCTCTTCAATTGGCGTATTTGGACGAAAGTCTACATCTTTCTCTAGTGCTTCCACATTCGCATACGTCGCAGGAACATCACCAGGTTGAATAGATAAAAATTCTTTTTGAGCTTCTTGCCCTAAAGCTTTTTCGAGTACTTCAATGAAATGGAGTAGTTCAACTGGTTTGTGGTTACCAATGTTGTAAATTCGATAGGGTGCTTTGCTAGTAGCCGAGTCGGGCTTATCCCCACTCCAATTGTCATTTCCTGCTGGAATTTTGTCCGTGACTCGTATTACGCCCTCTACAATGTCATCTACATAGGTAAAATCTCTACGCATCTTGCCATGATTGAAAACTTGGATAGGTTCACTGTTCAGGATTGCTTTGGTAAATAAAAACAGAGCCATGTCCGGACGACCCCATGGTCCATAGACTGTAAAAAACCGGAGGCCTGTGGTTGGTAACCCAAACAAATGGCTGTAAGTGTGAGCCATCAACTCATTGGATTTCTTGCTTGCGGCATAGAGACTCACTGGGTGGTCTACGTTTTGGTGAACACTGAAGGGCATTTTCGTGTTGGCTCCATATACCGAACTACTAGAAGCATATACCAAATGTGAAACCTCATAATGGCGGCAATTTTCAAGGATGTTCAGAAAACCTACGATATTCGCATCGATGTAAGCCCTGGGATTTTCTAAACTGTAGCGAACCCCTGCCTGTGCTGCGAGATTCACGACTCGGTCAAAAGCATGCTGATCAAAAACATTCTGAATGGAATTGGAATCTTCGAGGTTAGCTTCAATGAAATTAAAGTTTTTTTCCTGTTCCAGCAGCATGAGACGATCTCGCTTAAGCCTCACGTCGTAGTAGCTATTTAGGTTGTCCAACCCGACGACAGTATCTCCTCGGTCGAGTAACCGACGAGTCAGATGGAACCCGATGAAACCGGCGGCTCCAGTTACTAAAATATTCATGTTTCTAACTGATGGATCAGCAAAATAGGGGAGTAAATAATTTTTAAGCTGGCTCGAAATCAAGTCATTATGGGCCACATTTTTAGACGTGTCTTGGTAGGAACTATTGTTTTTCTTGCAAGCACTTTAGTAGCATTCTCTATCGTTTGAGATAGGTACAAGCATTTTTGCTTCAGCTGGCAAAAGCCAGTTCCGAGTCAGAAACCTTCCAGCTGGCTATCTCACGCATCTGGTTGAGAAAATCTTCTTCACGCTCACAGGTCATCAATTGCTTGCGCTGCTCCTTCGCATGCCGAAATCCCTGAATATATTCTCCAAGGTATTTTCTAAATTCTCTTAACGCCCTGTGCTCTGTCTGGAATTCTCGTAAGAGTTCATAGTGGCGTATGGCAGTTTCAACTCTCTCGGACAAGGATGGACTAGATCGCTCGTTTGGATTGCAGAAGACCCAGGGATTTCCAATTGCACTCCGCCCAATCATGAAGCCATCCAGGTTTTTGGTTTTCTTGATGCCGTCTGAATAATCCTGAACATCCCCATTGCCCACAACTGGAATGGATAAGTTTCGTTCCAGTTCATAAATGGGTTCCCAATTCGCGTCTCCCTTGAACGCCTGCCGATAAGTGCGTCCGTGAATCGTTACCAGAGAAGTTCCGGCAGCTTCCAAAGATTTTGCAAAAGGAATCAAGTTGTCAGCATTTTCCCACCCAAGCCTTGTCTTTACGGAAACTTCAAGATTGCAGGCACTACGGATCGCTTCGATGATTCTGCAAGCACCATCCACATCTTTCATCAAAGCGCTACCGTGTTGAGAATTCACAATTTTTTTGGATGGGCATCCCATGTTGATATCAACCCCTAGAATTCCACGATCTTCGACCATTTTGGAGACTTCTGCAAAGGCTTGAGGATCGTTTCCAAATAATTGCATGAAGAATGGATGCTCACTTGGGTGATAGCCCATTCTCTCTCGGAGTCGCTCGCTCCGTAGCAAGCCGTCTACACTGGTGAACTCACTAAAAAGAAGGGTACGCTTGCTTAAGCTACGAACTATTCTGCGATAAGCTGTGTTTGTGATCCCATCCATTGGAGCCAAGCATACGAGGGGGCGAGGGAAATCTTTCCAAGTCATTGAGGATATTGTGGATGAAGTAAATTTTAAAATTGTATCTGAATTTTTCAAAAATATTGAGTGATGATTCCTTTACCTAAATTAACTTGAGCCTGTTGGCGTCCTGCTCTACATTTAGATATCTGTTTCAACAAAGAATTTTTGGAGAAGCATGGGGGGAAAAGTATCGTACAATACAGTAATCACAATAAAGAAGTATTCGAATCGGCGGCTCTATGACATGGCACATAGTCGCTACTTGACCATTGAAGAGTTGGGAGAGTTGATTCAACAAGGCTTCGATGTACAGGTGGTCGATTCCAAAACAAAAGAAGATATCACTCAGGCCATTTTGACCCAAATCGTCATGGAGCGTGATGGCATCTATCTATTCTCTACGTCTTTTCTTCACCAAGTCATTCGTAATCGTGAGGGAATCCTTGGCGAATTTTTCACAGACTTTGTGCCAAAAATGTTGGATTCTTATTTGTACACTCGCGATGCGATGCAACGACAACTTTCAAGTTTCACGAATCCCTGGTTGATGGGTGGTGAAATGAAGATGCCTTTCTTCAATCCATTTCTTGATTCAAAACCAAAAGCGTCAACCAGAACAAGAACGTCAGAATCCTCTAAAAACAAAGAACAAGAACGTCAGCGCATACAGGCCCAGGTACGTGAACTTCAAGCAAGATTAGAGGAACTCAAGGACTGAGAACCACTTCCCGCTCATACGTCAAACTTTCTCCGCACCAACATGCAATTTCAACCAGTAATTGGGCTAGAAATCCACGCCCAACTTGCCACACAATCCAAAATATTTTGTTCCTGCTCAACCCAATTTGGCAAGCCCCCCAATGAAAGCACCTGCCCCGTCTGTCTTGGATTACCCGGGGCACTGCCAGTTTTGAACCGTCGTGTTGTAGAATTTGCCATTAGACTGGGCTTGGCGACTCACTGCACCATTCGATTGGATTCACAGTTTGCCCGCAAAAACTACTTCTATCCTGACCTGCCGAAAGCCTACCAGATCTCTCAATTTGACCGTCCCATCTGTGAAAATGGCTGGCTAGACATTGAGGTGGATGGGCAAACTCGCAGAATCAGTATCACACGCATTCATATGGAAGAAGATGCTGGGAAACTGGTTCATGAGGAAGATGGTGACTCCAGTTTTGTCGATCTGAACCGGGCTGGAGTACCACTTCTGGAAATTGTCAGTGAACCAGACCTCCGTACTCCCGAGGAAGCAAAAGCCTACATGGAGAAGATGCATTCCATCGTCACGTATCTCGGAATCAGCGAAGGAGATATGGAAAAGGGTCATTTTCGCTGTGATGCCAATGTCTCACTACGACCTATGGGGCAAGAAAAATTTGGGACCCGTACGGAAACCAAAAACCTCAACTCCTTTCGCTTTGTTCAACAGGCTATCACCTATGAAATTGCTCGCCAAACAGAAGATCTTCTAGATGGCAAGCGAATCGTCCAAGAAACCAGGTTGTGGGATTCAGTAAAGAAGAACACCTACAGTATGCGCTCCAAGGAGGAAGCACATGACTACAGATATTTCCCAGATCCTGATTTGCCTGTTGTCAGAATATCCTCAGATTTTGTTGAGCAGATCCGCAATCAACTCCCAGAATTGCCAGACGCCAAAAAACAGCGTTTCATGGAGTCATTTGGACTGAGCACCTACGATGCTGAAGTGCTAGTCGCAGACAAACAGGTCGCAGAATTCTTTGAGGAAGTAGTTGCAGCCAAAGCTGATCCCAAATTGGTTTGTAACTGGATCAGTGGTGAACTGATGCGACTAATGAATGAAAACAAGGTGGATATCAGCAATGTTGGCATTCCCGCCGAAAGCCTCGCTAGTCTGATTCAATTTTTGCAGGAAGGTTCGATTAGTGGAAAAATTGCCAAGACTGTTTTCGATGAGATGGTGCAGTCTGGTAAAGATCCGGCTACAATCATTGAATTTCGTGGATTGAAACAAGTTTCTGACAAGGGTGCCCTACGAGTTTTGCTAGAGAAATTGTTAACAGACAATCCAAAGCAGGTTGAACAATACCGAGTTGGCAAAACCCAAATTAAGGGATTTTTTGTTGGTCAGGTGATGAAGGAAACCAAGGGACAAGCAAACCCACAGGTTGTGAATCAGCTTCTAGAGGAACTACTCAATGGATAGTGCCGCTCGCTGGACAGCCCGGCTAGAAATCATCGCACCACTAACACTATTCGCATGTGGCCTCTGGGTATTTGTCTTCACTCCCACAGAGACCGAGCAGGGTTTTGTCCAAAAAATTATGTACATTCATGTACCCTCTGTCATCGTCACCTACTTAGCCTTCTTTGTGACTTTTGCCTTCGGAATAGCCTATTTGTGGAAACGCCTTCTTGTCTTTGATCGGATCGCCAAGGTCTCCGCTGAAATCGGCCTGATTTTCTGCGCAATGGTTTTGCTTTCGGGGGCAGTCTGGGGTCGTCCGACCTGGGGAACTTATTGGGTGTGGGATGCCCGCCTTACCACCACCTTGCTGTTGTTTCTGATTTTTCTCGGCTACTTCCTTCTGCGACTTTCCGTTCAAGATCGTGAGAAAGAGGCCCGATTTGCCTCGGTGCTAGGTATTATCGGCTTTCTTGACATCCCAATTGTACATAAATCGGTGGAGTGGTGGCGCACCTTGCACCAGCCTTCTACACTCTTCAAAGTACAGGAAGGGGCCGCCAAACCTGCTATGCCTCCAGAATTACTTTATCCTCTATTGGCAAGCATGTTTGCCATGCTGCTATTTTATGGATACTTGCTGCTGCTAAGATGGCAAATGGAAGAAAACCAGGACCAACTTCATGAAGCACTTGCCCAAGAGGTCAACTGATGCCCATGAATCTGGAATATGTGCTAATCAGCTATGGACTCTGGGTTTTGGCTTTCGTGATTTACATCCCTTGGATCAAACAGAAACGTAAGGTGTTCCAACAGTCTTTGAAAACCCTTAAGGAAACCCAACGCCAGAAATGAAGACTCGTCACAAATTCGTAATTGGAGGTGCTGTTATCTTTGGTGTTTTAGCGGCCTTATCTGTGCAGGGGCTACAAGAGATGACGGTCTACTTCTACACACCCCAGGAAGTTCTGGCGGCACCCACCGATTTTCAAGAAAAAACCATTCGAATCGGTGCTCTTGTTCAACCAGGTACTGTCAAATGGGATGCACGTAGTATTCGACTGGCATTTCACATCACCGAAGACTCCATGCACTCCATTCCAGTGATATATGAGGGTGTGAAACCGGATATGTTCCGAGAGGGCCAGGGAGTGGTGGTCGAAGGTCGGATGCAGAACGGAATCTTTGAAGCACAACAGTTGCTCGTCAAACACAGTGAGGAATACAAAGTAGACCACAACCAAGTGGCCTCCAAGGAAGATTACTACAAGTCCGTCATTCAATAAGTTGCCATGCGTCTCCGCCTCGCCGAAGCGCGGGCGGGCCTCACCACACTTCTCGAGGCCGACCCTCGCATCCACCACAGGTTGTTGGCCACCACCATCCTCCTGCTACTGATTGTTTTTCTCGTCTACTTCAATACTCGCCAAGGCCTGCCTGACACAGGTAGCATAAATTCCCGCCTGATCCTCTTTGTAGCAATCAACATCAACATCGTCTTGTTGGCGGTTGTCTTCTACATGATCGCCAAAAACCTGCTGAAGCTTGTCGTTGAGCGGCACAAGCAGGTGCTAGGTGTTACTCTGAAGACTAAGTTGATTGCGGCATTCACGCTTCTTTCCTTGCCAGCGATGGCCTTCCATCTCTTTGCGAGTAGTTTCATCTCTACTACGTTGGAATCCTGGTTGACTGGACAGCATGAGTCAGTAGTTGATAACGCACGCCAGGTCTCTGAGGTTTACCATCGTGACTTGAAAGAGATGCTCGCATTGGAAAGCTGGGTTCTCCGGCAGACCCTTCAGCAGAACCCCGACCTCTTCGCAAATCTAGAAGAACTGGATGAGCGACTCGGAAGATCCTTGGGTGATGGACTCACGATCTATAATCCTCAGGGAGAAATTATCCACCAAAAAATTCGTACCGAAGAAGCCAAGCGCTCTTGGAAAGCACCGAGTACCGCTGAGTGGTACCAAGTTCTCCAACATGAAGAGTCATGGCTTGTGGAAGAGCAACAAAATCGTTTTCTCTATCGATCTTTGCACAAACTGAAAGCTCCTCAAGATCAGGAGTTATTGCTCGAACTCTTCCATCCAGCATCTCAACCGATTACTCAAGCAATCAACGGAATCATCGAACAGGAGAGAAATTCAAGATTCTTTACAGAGTCCGAGGACTTGTTGCGTCGGTATTATCTAGTGATCTTTCTGCTGATGACGCTCTGTATAGTCTTTGTTGCGACGTGGCTGGCTTTTTATTTTGCACGTGGATTTGTTCAGCCAATTGAAGATCTAGCTCAAGCCACTCAAAGAGTTGCTGATGGGGAATTAGGGTATCAGGTCAAACCCAAGTCCACCTTGGACAAGGACTTTGGTTTGTTGGTTCGAGCCTTCAATTCGATGAGTCAAGATCTAGAAATTAATCAGATCGCCCTTGAGCGTACAACGGAGCACCTTCAACAAAGCCATCAAGCTTTGGAAGAACAGCACCGACTATTGGAATTAGTCTTGGAGAATATCAGTACTGGGGTAGTCCTGCTGGATCCGGAGGGTAGGCTCCGTCGTGTAAATCGAGCTGCTAACCAATTGCTGCCCTGGCGAGAAGGCAAGGTTAGTGAAAATAATCGTATTGATGAAATGCTATCAGAGGACGCACTACCAGCATTTATCGAAATGTGGGGACAATTGCAGGAGCATCAGGCTCAGAGTGTCTATCGTCATTTGACTTTGATTCACCAACAACAGCCTATCCAGGTTGCAGTTACTCTACTGACACTACAGAATCGAGATAATGAACCTATCGGAGTGATTGCTGTCTACAACAACATCACAGAAATTCATCGTCTACAGCGTTCCCAAGCATGGCGTGAAGTTGCCCGGCGGATTGCGCATGAAATTAAGAACCCATTGACCCCGATTCAACTCTCTGCAGAGCGAATTCGTCGAAAGTATGCAAACAAAGTTGATGACCCAAAACCACTCCAGCAGGCCACCCAGACAATCATCAACGAGGTGGAACAACTAAAACGAATGGTTAGCGAATTCTCACAGTTCGCCAGAATTCCAGAATCTCACTTACGACCTACGGATCTCCATGGTGTGCTATCAGAGGTGGTGGATCTTTATGAAGGGAACCTGCCCACTCGCATTCAGTTGGTGGCTGATTTTTGTGCGGACATGCCTAAATTGTCCATTGATGCAGAGCAAATGAAGCGCGTGGTGGTCAACCTAGTAGATAATGCAGTTACAGCTGTTGAGAATAAAGGCAGGCTATCACGTCTGCTAAGACAAGGTACTGTTCAAATCAAGACAAGTTTCGCTGAGGAGTTGCGTATCGCTAGAATTGAAGTCTCAGATAACGGCACTGGAATCGAACCAGAAATCATTAATCGATTGTTCGAACCTTATGCGACCACCAAGAAGGATGGAACTGGCTTGGGGCTGACAATCATTCATCAGACGATTTCAGACCACAACGGATTTGTGCGCTTCAAGAACCTAGAGGACGGAGGGGCAAGTTTCACGATTGAGTTGCCGATCGGATAGTGAATGCTACCAAGGCTAGACTAAACTCATCAACTTACTGGCAATATCAGAAAGTGGCACAGCGGTTTCTGCACCACCGTTATTCAGCACCTCATGGGGCATACCAAACACTACACAAGTTTCCTCACTTTGTGCGATAGTCCGGGCACCTCGTTCTCTCATGGACAGCATCCCCTTGGCCCCATCGTTCCCCATGCCGGTCAACATCACACCCACCCCCTCAGCACCAGCAGTATCTGCCACAGACTGCATCAGTACATCTACCGAGGGACGATGACGTGAAACGAGCGGTCCCTTGACGATATCCACGACATACTTTCCATTCTTGTTTTTCAATCGCATGTGATGATCCCCTGGAGCTAAAAGCGCTCTACCCGGATAAACCTCATCCCCATCTTCTGCTTCCTTCACCTCAATCTGTGACATCTGATCAAGTCGCTGCGCAAAGGAATGTGTGAAGTGCTCCGGCATGTGCTGGACAATCAATATACCCGGCGTCATTGGGGGTAACAGTGGAATAATATTTCGCAAAGCCTCCGCCCCACCTGTCGAAGCACCAATTGCAATTATTTTGTCTGCAGCCCTTGCTAAAGAAGGGGATTTCAGAGGACTTGGTTTGCTCTGGATCTTTTTTTTCTGCAACAACTCGTTCATGTCAATCTTCGCTGCCCAGACAAGAGTATCTGTCAAGCGGGCCAACATTGCCTTGAAGGCCACAGGATCTTCTGGGTTGGGTTTTGCGAACACTTCAATAGCCCCTAACTCGAGGGCTCTTAGAGCTTGATCCCAGTGATCATCGACGATTGAACTCAGCACAATGATCGGCATGGGCCAGTGTTTCATCAAGACCTCCATGAATTCCAAGCCATCCATTCTTGGCATCAGCAGGTCAAGGGAGATCACGTCAGGATTCCTTTCAATGATCATATCCCTAGCTTGGTAAGCATCCTCAGCAGCACCAACGACTTCAATACGTGAATCACGACTGAGTTCTTTTGTGAGTACATTTCTTACAATAGGTGCGTCATCCACGATCAGCACTTTGACTGGCCCACCTGTCATTTCATTTGCCTCTGAATTTTGGATAAAGAGTTGGATTCATCCCTGTTAGATCCGTTGGTAAATGGAGCTTTGTACATACTTCAAGGAATTCTGGAGACCAATTAAACTTTCCGAGTGACCCACAAAGAGATATCCACCAGGTTTGATATAGCCACTCAAACGTTCAATCAATTTTTCTTGGTCACCACGGTCGAAATATATCATGACATTTCGACACAGGATGCAATCAAACTGGGTCCGTAACGGATATTCCTGAATTAGGTTCAAGCGGCGAAATCGAATCAACGCCTTCAATTGACTACTAACCTGAAACATTTCTCCATTAGTTTCTGGGAGAATCTTACAATAACGATTGCGCAAGACTTCCGGTATTAATTGCAACTGATTGACTGGATAGCGACCTAGTTCTGCCTGATCCAGCATGTGAGTCGAGATATCAGTAGCTAGAATCTTTGCATCTCGACCACCTAATACTCCACCAAACGCATTGAGCAACGTCATTGCAATGGTGTAGGCTTCTTCACCACTTGAACAGGCACAACTCCATATCCGGATTGTTTGCTGTTTTTGGAGGTGGGGGTAAACCTCATTCTTTAAAAAAGTGAAATGATCACTTTCCCGAAAGAAATCCGTCTTGTTCGTAGAAACAGCGTTTAACAACAAAACCATTTCTGAACCAGTTTCATCATTCAGGACGTGCGCCCAATACTCTCCGTATGAGTTGATTCCAAGTTGATACATCCGGCGGTATAGCCGAGTCATCAACAACTGCTTTTTCTGTAGTGACAGGCTAATACCGATACTTTCATGTATCAGTTTTCGGAAGTCTTCAAACTCCGAATCATCCATTTGAGGAAGTAACATCTGCAAAGTTCAACCACCCAAATTTTTTGTATTTGAAGGTAACTGCAGACGTTCTAATTTGCTCTGATTATTCAGCCTGTTTTTCGAAATTTGGGTTGAATTTTCATCACCTGAGATTAACCCTTCAATCTCTTTGATCAGTCCTAGCAGATGTAAATTTCCTTCATGTAGCTGATGGGCTTCAATCAAGGTCTTATCTGTGAAGTTCTTGTTTTGGTGTTCATTTTCATCCATCTGCTGAAGAAGACAGAGCAGACCTTCTGTTTCCTTTGATTGGGACAGTGACAACTCACTCACTTTAGAAGCTCGACCGTTGATGTCAGTGACATTGTCGCTATTTAGAAGAACAGACTTTGCCAAGTCTTCTACAAAATCTGAAAGAGCTTCAAATTTATTCTCTAATTGCTTCAGTGATTGATTTCCTCTATCAGCCAACTCTCCTATTTGCATACCTTGCTGTGCTGAATCTGAGATCAGTTTTGAAATCTGATGAGTTGCAAGCTTTGAGTTTTCAGCGAGTTTAGCGACCTCATTTGCCACTACTCCAAACCCTTTTCCATGCTCACCTGCCCTAGCTGCTTCAATCGCAGCATTTGTAGCCAACATTTTTGTCTGCTGAGTAATACTATTCAGGGACTCCAAAATTTTGTTGATGAGTAAGCCACTATCTCTGACATCAAGTAACACACTCATAATATTTACCATTGATTCAGAACCCTCTTTGATAGAATTTCTCATACCTGAAACAGCCTGCTCTGTGGATTGGGATTGAGCAATGATCTGTTGAAACGAGT
Source organism: SAR324 cluster bacterium (assembly GCA_029245725.1). Taxonomy (NCBI): domain Bacteria; class Deltaproteobacteria; species SAR324 cluster bacterium. Next base: position 13,609 of record JAQWOT010000061.1, read on the forward strand.
CGTTCAATTGATCAGTGGAATTTATGTTCAATTGGGCCTTGTCTTGATTTTCCAGAGCGTGTGTTCCAAGTTCCTTAGTCTTTTCCATCACCTTCAGAAGCTGAGCAGCTTGGTTCTCATTCGACAAAGCCACGCTATTACTATTTTGCCTAACCTGTTCAGCGATTATTACCTTATTGTGGGCCATTTGATGCAGTCGAATGACAAAACTTTTTAGTCGTCTCAAGATCGAATGAGTGACCATAAATGCTATCGCCAGCCCAAAACAAAGCACGATTAGACTCACCAAGAGGAGTCTTGGTATGGTTTCTTGGAAAAGATCCGAAATAAGTTGAAGATCTACAATCACAGCAAAGGCTCCTGGGATTTCTCCAACTTTCCACCCACGCAATTCATTCTTTAATGATGGATCCTGCTCTAGACTTTCATTGGCACCATGGCAAACTAAGCATTCCTGACCCACTCGAATGGGACTGATATAGCGGACAACATTCTGTTTTGCATCTACTTGAAATAGTTCATTGGGCTCATTCTCACGCATTTGATTGAGGACATCCAAATCTGTGAGCACAGCTTCATTTGAGGTGTTTTCTCGAATTACTCGTAAATTGTAGTACTCACTTTTCAATCCTTGCTGAGCGACTTCCTGGGCGAAATGAATGGGTATTACGCTAGGGGAAAGGCTTTTAATACTGCTTATATTCTGACTGATTAATTGCTCCTTCTCTCCCAATTTCCCAAGGTGCTTAGCATGAATCTGAGCACTTTGTTTCAAGACAATATGAGCCTGCTGTGTCACTGCTATGGATTCAGATAGAATCTCCTCCATCACCTGATCTTCAATCAAAACCCAATTGACACCTAATCGTAGTAGAGCAAGCACAATTATTACAAAACTACTGGCAAGCAGAATTCGGGACATTAGCCCCCATCGAAACACCATAAGAAGATTGCTCGCTTTGGAGAGAAACCCTGCAAAGAAATTTCTCAGAATTCTGAGAAGTCTTCCCGCATGGGAATGATATCGGAGGGCTTGCTTTGAGGATCAGGTTTTGGTTTGGACAGATTGGATTGATTGATATTTAAAGTCGAAGTTTTCATTGCCAGTGGGCGTTTCATCTCTGGATTAAACTTGGGGCCTGACTTTTTTGATGGAGCAGGCAGTAAGCGAGCATTGTTGACAGCTTCCTTTTTGGGCTTCGGAGCTTGCATTGGTGCTACCTGAGATTTTTTGGAGGTGCCAATCTGGGAAGCGAGGCGATCTACCAAGTCACTCAAGATATGAACTTGTGCAAAAAGTTGTTCTGCTGCAACGGTTCCAGAATCGGCGTTCATTGCTGATTTCTGAGCAACTTTGATCATGTCCTGAATAGCGGTTGCCAACTCAGGAGTGTGCTTATTTTGATCTGTTGAAGCCTGTTTGATTTCAATGATAAGCCTCTCAGCTTCTCTCATTTTATCTGTTTGCTCAGAGGCAGAAAGGGCAACATCACTTACGAGGTCCACAACTTCAACCACAGTTTGCAGGATATTTTGAAGGGCTGCTTCTCCATCGGCAGCAAGCTTTCCCCCATCTCTAGCTTTGGAAACGCTTTCTCTAATCAGCTCACCAATCTCACGGGCTGCCTTTTTGGAATTTTCTGCCAACTTGGACACCTCATCAGCAACTACCGCAAAACCTTTCCCCTGCTCACCAGCCCGGGCTGCCTCAATCGCTGCATTTGTTGCAAGCATCTTAGTCTGGTGGGTAATCGTATCAATTACCTCGATGATATCTGTAATACGAGTACTTCCTTCCTGCACACCTCGCATCGCGCTGCTAATCTCACTCATTGCCTGAACCCCACTCTCTGCCGCTGCCCGGGCTTCTGCGGAGAGTTCTAAGGTACGCCTTGTATTCTCTTCAACAGAGCGAGCAAGGGCATTGATATCCTCAATCTGCTCTGCCACTTGGATAGAACTTGAGGAAAAGACAGCAATCGAAGGCAAAGCAATTTCGTGCATCACATTAGAAGCCAATTCTCCACTGGTTGCTTGTTGCAGAGAATCGTTAGAAAGCTCAGCAGAATTTTTTGCGACTTGCTCAGAAGCTTTACGAAGTTGTGAAGAAGCCGTCATCAATTCCTCAACCATCTTTTTCAGGTGTCTGATACTGGCACTTCCTGTATTCCAAAAAATTAATACTGACAGCAGTGCGAGGATTCCCGCAAGTACTATGAGCCACAGTTCGTGTGTTGCCGAGAGTCCATGCAGCGTTTCTAAAGTCGCTTCATCAAGTGAGGAAGCTTCGAGCGACAGCAACATTTCTCTCCTGAGAAACAACTCCCCCCCAAGTAGAATCAGCAAAGCTAATACACAGAACCCACAATTGATTAGCCCTCGCATGGAAACAGTCATAATGCGATCTCAGGTTGATTTTTTGGGATACTTACCATTGCCTTTGCAGACAAAACATTTTTTAGTTCAAGAACAATCACTACCCTATCCTCCAATTTGGCCATTCCTGAAATGAACTCGGCTCTAATGTTAGCGCTCATCTGTGGAGTCTCTTCAAAGCTGACCTCTTCAATCCGGGTTACCCCAATCAAAAAATCTACAATGATTCCCGTGAAGGCGTTCCCAAAATCAACAACAATAATGCAGGTTTCATTGGTCGGTGCCGCCTGAGGCATCTTGAACTTGGTCCGCAAATCAATCACTGGGATGATCTTTCCACGAAGATTGATCACCCCTTTCATGAAATCGGAGGTATGCGGGACAGGATCAATGTGCATCATGCCCACAACTTCACGAGCCTCAAGAATTTTGATGCCATATTCCTGGTTTCCTAGCAGGAAAGTCAGTAACTTCCCTTCCGAATTTTCAAATAGATCATTCATCAGTTTTACCTCGGCTGATCTTGACTGCTCAATTGATCGTCATATTGATGTTGTGTGAGCGATGAATCAGCGTCTCTGGATCTAGAATCAACCCGACTCTCCCATCACCAAGAATTGTTCCCCCTGTGATTCCAGGCAGGTTGACAAAGGTTTCTCCAAGATTCTTTACCACAATTTGTTGCCGGTGCAGCAGTTCATCGACCATCAGTCCATATTTTTTCTCACCGTACTTGACAACTACAATGATTGCTTCCTCTGGGACCATCACATCAGCCTCAACATCAAAAAACTCATGAAGCCGCATGATTGGAATGACTTCTCCAGCCAGAATCAAACACTCACTTTCTCGATCTTGAACGTCATACAATTGATCCTTTTTTGGAATCAGCGTCAGATGTACATCAAGAATGGGTAAAACAAAGCAATTTTCGCCCAAACGCACCACCAACCCTTCAATGATTGAGGTCGTCAAGGGCAATTTGATTAGGAAAGCAGTGCCCTTTCCTGTCTCAGTCTCCACGCTGATTTTACCACGAAGTTTCTCAACCTCTTTCTTCACGACATCCATGCCGACCCCACGGCCAGAAATGTCAGTCACTTCCTTTGCTGTGGAAACACCACTCGTGAAGATGAACATGAAGATTTGTTGATCAGTGAGGTTTTCTCGCTCATTGATCAAGCCACGCTCCAGGGCTTTTGTAAGCAGTTTCTGACGATCCAATCCACGCCCATCATCACGCACCTCAATCAGAATGGAATCACCCAAGTGATGTGCGGAAAGTTTGACGGTTCCCTCTGAGGACTTACCCACTGCTGTTCGTTCCTCAGGAGTTTCAATTCCATGATCAACCGTATTTCGCATGATGTGCATCAGGGGGGCGTAGATGCTATCTATGATCGTCTTATCAACTAATGTTTCATCTCCCTGAATAGTGAGCTTGACCTGCTTACCAGATTTTTTTGAGAGATCCCGCATCTGCCTTGTTAGCTTTGAAAAGACGTTCTTGACCGGAAACATGCGAATACTGAGAATCCGATCCCGAAGTTGCTCTGTAATCTTGTTCAACTGATCTAATCGGTCATGTAATTCGCGATCTTCCAGATTGGCAATCGTTGGGTTCTGGGATAAAACCGAGAGTGCAACCACCATTTCACCAATGAACTCAGACAACTCATCAAGTTTAAATGCTGGAATCTTCAGCATATCCATGACTTGAGTTGCTGCCACGTTCTCATTCGTTTTTGAAACCTCAGTGGTGGGAGACTTCGAAGTGTTCGTTGAAATCTGGCTCGCTTCAGTGTGAGCTTCCGTCAGAGTTTTTTGATCTTCAAAGTGAGGTAGTGGGGCTGCACTGATAATTTCAGGAGTAGGATTTTCTGAAGCTGGGATGGATTTAGATACCTCATCACTTAGCAAATAATCCAAAAGTTGATAAGCCTCTCGAAGATCCACCGACTCTGAACTCATTCCTGCAATCATAGCCTTCATTTGACTAATCAACTTGGATAAACCATCTGTAGCACACAGGATTGCGTTTAGGATCTCCAATGTGATTTCGCGTTCTCCCTCGTTGACCTGAACCATCAAGTCCTCTGTCCGATGGGCCAAGCTTCCCAGATCCGTCAAACCTAAAAATCCAGCAGTCCCTTTGATTGTATGAAAGACACGGAAGATACTAGAGATCGCTTTTTGATCCTCAAAATCTTCTTCCAATCTAAGTAGAGTCTCCTCAGTATTCTGTAGCCCTTCCTCAGTCTCACTAATGAACTCCACAAGGGTTTCATCCCCTTTCATCTCTTCGGTACAATTCTGGAAAATCTCTGCGTAGTCACTGTAGTGATCTTGTGATGCTAAACTCTTCACAGCCTTTGATTTACTATCCAATGCACGGATCAGAATCTTATCGGCGTCTTCTTGATCTCCCGCGTAAAGGAGTTCTAATGCATTATCAAACTGCTCATGAAGTTGCTGAAATTCTTCCAGACCAGATTCGTATGGAGACAACTCTGCCACAATTTGGCCAAGCTTATGCCCCAATTCTCTCAAAACCTTGCTGAATTGAGGCTGCTCCAGTCTATCCATCAATGATGTGAATTCTTCCAGTTCTGAGAGGATTGCGCCAACATGAGCCAAATCCTGAAAATGCTCTGGCTTCAGAGACATCACATTCATGTTCAGTGCATCACGTTTGATTTGAATTTGATTTTGTTGCTCAGCGTTCATCATGAACTGATTACCTATCTGTCCACATCTATTGATTTCTGGAATTGAAGAACAAAAGCAACGAAGATTCTAGGCCTCTTGTTCTTCTTTTTCGTTCTTTGATTTGGTGATTGGCAGAGTGAAAGTGATCTTTGCCCCCTTGCCAATGCCCTCGGATGTCAACTCAACAATACCCTTGTGAAAACGGATAAAATTTGCGCAGTCGTGCAAACCAAACCCAGAACCACGCTTTTTGGTTGAATATCCAAATTCAAAGGCCCGCTTCAGGGACTCTGGTTCAGCACCTTGGCCATTATCTTCAACATACATCTGAAGTTGGTCACTTCTCAGTATCGTGGCTCCCACTCTGACCCTCCCCTGATACCCATCTTTGGAGGCACGCAGACTCTGATCGATGCTCTCGATGCTGTTCTTGAATAAATTCATAAAGATCTGAACGAGCTTGTTTGGATCATTTTGAATTTTTGGTAGTTCTGGTTGAACTTCTTCGATAACCATAATGTTTCGCTTATCGAACGCTGGCTTCATCATTTCCATCGCATCATCGATCACCTGTTCAATCTGAACCTCTTCAGTATTCGACTGCTGTGTCGCGTACTTCTGCTGTAACGCAATAATTTCCGTGATGTGATCAAGCTGATGTGCCATCACATCCATCGACTTAAGTTCATCCTCTTCCTGTTGGTCAGAGGTTTGGGTGAGTTGCTTGAGGAATGGTAGAAACTGTTGACCACGGGGAGAACTGAAAAAATCTCCCAAGTCACCCTGGTGCTGTTCCAACAAACTATACAACTGTTGGAGATAGCTGGAAAACTGTGATTCTACTTTGTTCTGATGAAGCTTTTGGAGTCGGACTACAAGGGGGGTGATGGCGTTCCCAATGTTGTGCAGAACACTGATTGCGTGTTCAACAATACCGGCGTTGTATGCCTGCTGTACCTGCTTCTTCTTTTCCTCATCCAGCAGACGCATAGTTTCACGAAGTTGTAGATTTTTTTCATTCAATTCCAAGGTTCGCTGGGAAACTCGCTCTTCAAGGTAACGGTTGTAGGTTTCCAAGCTATTCGCCATATCCGTAAAAGCTCGATGGAGTTTCTTGATCTCCACCAATTGACTTTCCTTCGGACGCGAAGTGAAATCTCCATCTGCCACCTGGTTAACAATACCGACGAGTTCATGAATAGGCTGCATCAAGTGACGACTTAGAAAACGAACTCCCAACAGTGAAATTCCAATGATGATTCCGAAGATCAGAGTCACTAATAACGGCAAACGCACCCCAAGCTTACCAATAGCGATTTCCCGGTCGACTTCTACGATTAGACAAGCATTTGGGTAGCCTAGCCAGCGATAAGCCGTCACTACATCATCACCAAAATCATTAACCACAACCCCAGATCCTGTAACCTCTTCACGACAATTTCCAATCAGCTGCCAAGTTTCGTCAGACAGGCTTCTATCAGGCATGAACGAGAGTACATTCCCCGCTGAATCGGCAAAGAATCCTCTGCTTTGTCCGTCCTGATTTCTGTCTGTAAACAACTCCGTCATTGATTGACTGCTGAGCAAAGCTAGCAATTTCGAATTGGTCCGATCTCGGCCAACCAGTTCCTCATTAGCTACATCTACCCGAATCGGCAGCACAATTGTTCCTGATTTGAGCAACTGCAGAGAGCCAAGTTCGGATTGATTGAATTCCTTGAGAGTTTCCCATCTCGTTTCTTCGGGCAATTCACCTGACTTGATCGTTTGCAGCAACTGGCCTTCAGAGTTCAGTTGCCAGATCCCAGCATAGTGATCGGGTTCAAAAAGGCTTCTCTGCGCAAATGCTTCCGCCTTCCAGAGATTGGGGGCATTAGCTAACTGGCGAATATCCTTTGCCGCATTTTGATACCACTGATCAGATGCCAGCGCCCATAGTTCTGCTATATGTTCCAGATTTTGTTGCGCTTCCTTCTCCATCATGTTCTGAAAATAAATCAGAGTCACTGCGCCTCCAATGAGGCTTGGGAACATGGCGAGTAGGATAAAAGAAATTACAATCTCGTTCTGTAGGCTTCGAACAAACTTCATCGAGAACTCAGTTGATTTAGAAGATTCGGATTGGCTTAGAAATGCTCATCAATCGGTGCATCATCACCATATTCAGCAATGTGTTTAAGGCGTTCCAAGTAAAGCTCAACAAGGTTGTCCTCAACTCCCATTGAAGCCAGACGCTCAAATTGGGAGCGAGCATCGTCAAATTCTGAGGCGTGAAATGATTTCACAGCTAGCTCGAACAGTTCTAAATTTTCTTTTTTGAACTCTCGGAGGTCTTCGTACTCCTCGTCAAAAACCTCATAAAGTCTGACCAGCAGACTTCGACCTCTCACCTTGCGCATATCTACTAAGCGAATCATGTATTGACTCGAGTCTTTCAGACCATCGTACGTACCTTCACTAATCAACAGATCAGTCTTGAAAGGCTTGGTCAGCATTTCAATGCGAGAAGCCAGATTGACGGCATCACTCACCACAGAGCTCTCCATTCGGTAGTGCTCCCCAATAGTACCCAGCATCACATTTCCACTATGAATACCTATCCCGATTCGCACCGAAGAATAACCCGCACGTGAACGCCCTTGATTATACCAGCGAAGCGAACGGATCATTTCAAGAGCTCCACGCACGGCATCGTCTGGTTCCACTTGGAAAAGCGCCATGATTGCATCACCAATAAACTTGTCGATGATGCCTCGATTCCTCCGGATTACCGGCCCCATCAATCCAAGGTAGGAATTGATGAAGCGAAAATTTTCTGCCGGTGAGAGACGTTCTGAAAGGGATGTGAAGGAGCGAATATCAGAGAAGAGAATGGACATGGGCATTTCGGCGTGATCGCCAATTTGCACTTCCAGAATGTTTTCCTTGTTCAACAGTTTTAGGAATTCCTTGGGTACAAAACGCTCATAAGCTCGGTTCAATTGGTCAATTTCTCGTCTGTAGATGAGAAACTGAGCCATCTGGGTCAATTCGTCGGGATCAAATGGTTTCTTTAGCAGTAGGAACCGGCTGTCACCAAGTTGATCAGCCATGTTCTGACGAGATGTATCTGAGTAGGCTGTAACGATCACAATTTCAATAAATGGATCAATCGTGACAAGCCGTTCCGCAGTTTCCAGACCATCAATGCCCGGAGGCATTCGCATATCGATGAAAGCAATTGAAAACGGTTGACCGATTTTGTTCGCCCTGACTGCTTCATCCAAGCCCAGCAACCCTTGGTTAACCGTAGTTACTTCAAAGCACTGACGGACTCTGCCGACACCTTCTTCAGGAGCCACTCGCTGGGTACCAAAGAGCGAATCTGCCATGGCCTGCAATTCCTCTCCTGCCACGTTAGCCTCAGGCACCAGAACTGAACGGCAGGTCTCCAGAATTTTTGGATCGTCATCAATGACGAGAATGCGATGAGTCATGAGGGGCTACCTTCGGAGCTGCTATGCATTCAGAACTTGGGTTTTAGTGAGCAACTTTTAATTCTCCAAGATTTCTTTGTCTCTTCGATTTGCCAAAAATTGAACGATCTGCGTTAGTTCGTCTGGATCAAAAGGCTTTTTCAATAGTAAAAATCGGCCATCACCGAGTTCCTTGGCCATGCTCATTCGTGAGGTGTCAGAGTAAGCTGTCACAATCACAATTTCGATTGAGGGATCAATCTCAATCAAGCGCTTCGCAGTCTCCAGACCATTGATTCCTGGTGGCATTCGCATGTCAATGGTCGCAATTTGATAGGGGTTGCCATCGCTAATTGCGTTACCTGCTTCCTCCAATGCCAACAAACCTTGATTGACGGTAGTCACTTCAAAGTTATTGACCATCTCTTCTACAACTTCCTCCACACTACCGAAGAGAGCACTAGCCATCATCTGCAAATCCTGTTTTGCACTTTGATCCTCATCTCCAAGAATAAAGCGGCAGGTCTCCAGAATATTAGGATCATCATCAATCACTAAGACACGCATAGCTGAAAACTCCTAAACATTGTTCATGTTTTTTCTCATTTGCTTTGCTCACCTCTGCGCTGATGCATATCCTGTCGATGAGCCAAGAACTGAGCCATTTGCATCAATTCATCAGGATCAAACGGTTTTTTTAGCAATTGAAAATTACTGACACCCAATTGCTGCGCCATGCTCTGACGAGGAGTATCTGAGTATCCAGTCAGAATGATAATTTCCATGTCCGGATCAATACTCAAAATCTGACGAGCGGTTTCAAGACCATCAATTCCGTAAGGCATACGGATATCAACAAATGCCATTGTAAAGGGCTGTCCAGCTTGAATAGCTTTACCAACCTCATCAACTCCAATCTTTCCCTCGTTAACTGTCGTTACTTCAAATTTGATATTCAAGGTTTCATCTAGACCATTCTCAACATCTTCCTCAAAAAGCTCACCTGCCATAGACTCTAGTTCTTTCCCAGCTTTTGAAATCTCTGGAGCTAGAATCATCTGACAGGTTTCTAGAATCTTCGGATCATCATCAATCACCAGAATGCGATGGTTCATTGGCCAATCTCGACAAGAAATATTCAGTTAGGTGGAATCAACGAATAAATTTAATTTTGCGATATGGTGTTTCGTAACAATTGGTCACAAAATATTCATCAACTGCAACGATCATTTACTACGAATACCCAGATATTTCAAACCACAAAAGGGGTACGGCTTGCTGTTACCTAACAATCTGCTAGTTCCATTATTGGATTACTTACTAAAGGCTGACACTACCCGATTCCAATTTGCTTTGGATTAATGACTTCATCAACTCCACTTGTACCAATCAAAACGTCCAAACATCTTCGTTTACTGAGGCAAGATTGGAGGAATCCCGTTGGCCTAGTTCCCACAATGGGAGCTCTCCATGAAGGTCATCTTCAATTGATTCGGCATGCTGCCCACTGTGCGGAGGAAGTCGTCGTTTCTATCTTTGTCAATCCCACACAGTTTTCTGCCAATGAAGACCTCGAAAGTTATCCTAGGAGCTTGGCCAGTGATATTGATATGGCCCAATTAGCTGGAGCAACCCAGATCTTTGCACCCACCGTAACGGATCTATATCCCAATGGTTTTTCCACTTATGTCGTTCCCAGCGGACCACTAGTTGAAAGATGGGAAGGTAGGAGTCGTCCACATTTTTTTCGTGGAGTCTGCACTGTCGTCTGTAAGTTATTCCAACTCATTCAACCAACATTCGCAATTTTTGGTCAGAAGGATTTTCAGCAACTTCAAGTAGTCCGTCAAATGGTGAGTGACCTTGACTTCCAAATTGAAATTCAAGCATTGCCAACTGTGCGGGAGGAGGATGGATTGGCAATGAGTTCACGCAACACCTATCTTGATCTAGAAGAGCGAAAAGTAGCCCCGATCCTCTACCAAACATTGCAGCAGACCGCAGCAATCATTCAAAACAAACCAAAGCAAAATCTAGAGGTACTTTCTCAAACCCTTACAAGCCAACTGAATGCAGTCCCTCAAATCAAGATCGATTACCTCAGCTTCGTTGATGCAGAATCACTTCAACCCGTTTCACAATTTAACGGAAATGTCTGCTTGATGGTTGCAGCGTTTGTAGGTAATACTCGTCTAATCGACAATCTGCTTATTCAAACCTAGTGAACCCGCCTCAGGCCCACACCAAATCTGGTGAAAGCCCTGATTTCTTGTCTTGGCGTTTCGCACATTTAGGAAGCCATGAAACTGATCCAAAAGATCTTCGGTAGTGAAAATGATCGCACCCTCAAACGCTACCGCCATCTGGTGGTCCGCATCAATGAACTGGAACCACAGATGGAACAGTTGCAAGATGCTGATTTCCCAAATAAGACCGAGGAATATCAAAAAAGACACAAAGATGGAGAAGCACTTGACGACTTGCTCCCAGAAGCCTTTGCCTTGGTCCGTGAAGCAGCCAGGCGAGTCATCGGAGAAAGACACTACGATGTTCAGTTGATTGGGGGAATTGCCTTACACGAAGGTAATATTTCTGAGATGCAGACTGGAGAAGGAAAAACCCTCGCATCAACCTGCCCTGTTTACTTGAACGCTTTGACCGGACTTGGGGTGCACGTGATCACGCCGAATGACTACCTTGCACGTCGTGATTCCAACTGGATGGGACAAATTTATCGATTCCTTGGAATGAACACAGGCCTGATCCAGCATGGATATAGTGACCAAAGTCGCCGTGACAACTATGGCTGTGACATTACCTACGGAACAAATAACGAATTCGGCTTTGACTACCTACGTGACAACATGAAGTTCGCGCTGACAGATTACGTTCAGCGAGGTTTTAATTTTGGAGTTGTCGATGAGGTTGACAGTATTCTGATTGATGAAGCCCGTACCCCTCTGATCATCAGTGGACCAACAGAAGACAATGTTGAGAAATACTACGTCATCAACAAACTGGTCCATAGACTGAGCCGCGAAATCCGTCGTGAAGAAGTACCAAAACTACCAACCCATGAACAACACGACATCGATCCCAATTGGCAGGAGAAGGAGGATAATGAGACTGTCCGCGAGGGTGATTATGGATTAGATGAGCGTTCCCGGGGAATCAACCTCACTGAAAGAGGTTCTGAATTGATGGAGGAGCGTGTGGAGCACTTGCTTCAGCCCAACACCAGCCTCTTCGATTATGAGAATATGGAGGTGCTGCACCATATCAACCAGGCACTGAAAGCACATTACGTTTTCCGACGAGACGTCGATTACGTGGTTCAAAAGGGACAGGTTGTGATCGTGGATGAATTCACTGGTCGCCTGATGCCAGGGCGTCGCTTCAGTGATGGTTTGCACCAAGCCTTGGAAGCCAAGGAAGGAGTTCGGATTGAGCGTGAAAATCAGACTCTTGCAACCATCACCTTCCAAAATTACTTCCGTCTTTACGACAAACTCTCAGGAATGACAGGAACAGCAGAGACAGAAAAAGACGAGTTCAAGAAAATTTACAACTTGGGTGTTGTGGTTATTCCAACAAACCGAGTCGTGACGAGAAAAGATCTACCTGATGTGATCTTCAAAACGGTAGATGCGAAATATCGTGCAGTGGTCAGTACCATCAAGGAACTCCACGAAAAAGGACAACCCGTATTGGTGGGTACCGTATCCATTGAAGTCTCAGAAGCAATCAGCAAACTGCTAAGCCAAGCCAAGATTCCACATGAAGTTTTGAACGCCAAAAATCATGAACGTGAAGCAGAAATCATTGCCAAGGCAGGCCAAGTTAAGTCTGTCACCATTGCAACGAATATGGCGGGGCGGGGGACAGATATTAAACCCTCCTTGGAAGCTCTTGAAGAAGGTGGGCTCTTCGTTTTGGGGACTGGGCGTCACGACAGTCGAAGGATTGACAACCAATTACGGGGCCGATCTGGACGCCAAGGTGACGCAGGTTCCTCTCAATTCATGCTTTCCCTTGAAGACAATCTGCTCAGGGTATTCGGAGGTGAACGAATCTCCAAAATGATGGATCGGCTTCAAATTGATGAGGATGAGCAGATTGAGCATGTCTTCATTACCAAGGCCATTGGCAATGCCCAGAAAAAAGTGGAAGGATATCACTTTGACATCCGAAAACATGTTCTGCAGTTCGACGATGTGATGGAAAAGCAAAGATCCATCATTTACTCGCGCAGAAGGGAAATCCTGGGAGATTCAGTACAGGAATTGATGCTGGAAATGTCTAGTGATGTCGTGGATGAGTTATTTGATCAACACTGTAGTGAAAAGTACGTAGATCAGTGGGATGCATCAGGATTTAATCAGGCGTTCACCAATATTTTTGGCAAACTACCCAAGGAAAATTGGCACGAACAAGAGCTTGATGCTGAGGAATTCAGAGAACAGTTCCATCAGCAAGTGGAGGATCTTTACCGGGAAAAACTGACGTACTTCCACAACGAACTAGGGCAAAACCTTGCTGCTGAACAAGCCGCTGCTGGGGTTAACGAAGAAGACAAAGATCAGTCTGCTCGGTTTGATGCGATGGTGGTTGACCTTGAACGTCAGATTCTTCTCAAGATCAATGATGGACTCTGGAAAGATCACTTGCTTTCAATGGACCACCTCCGAGAGGGCATCAGCCTAGTTGGTTACGCTCAAAAGAAGCCTTTGGATGAATATAAGCGTCAGGCTTTCGACATGTTCTCAGACCTGATGGCTCGAATCAGCCGAGAAGCAGTCAGCCTCTTCTACAAAATTCAGGTTGGTCCAAGTCCAGTGCGGCCAATTCAGGAAACTATGCCCGAGCAAAAGATGACAATGGTGCATGGGGAAAGTCCTGATACAAAGCCAGAGGAATTGAAACCAACTCCTATTCAGAAAGTGCACATTGGCCGGAACGATCCCTGTCCCTGTGGCAGCGGGAAAAAATACAAGCAGTGTCATGGAAAAACCCAGGCTGCTGAAGCCGCTGAAGAAGAGGACAATAACTAGTGCCCGCTGCCTCCTCGGCAGTTAGGAGTTAGATGAATCTGTTCGCCTAACTCTGACCACTGGGTTGGAGTATGGCAACGGAGAGAGAGGGCATGAACCTCGCCTTGCAATTCTTCCTGCAACACACGGTAGACTTGTTGATGCCTTTTGACAGAATTAATTCCTTCAAAAGCAGCAGAGACGATTGTCACCTTAAAATGGGATTCTGATCCTGAGGGAACATTGTGTTGATGGCTCTCATTCTCCACTTGAAGAAAATCAGGTTCCAATTGATCTTGAAGTTTGTTTTCGATGCTTTGTTGGATTCGCATAGCTCTCTTGAATTGTGAAGTCGAAGGATTACCAATCCATCAGAATATGATTTCCAATAATGCAATAATACCTAAAAGGGATAAAAATGGGCGATAGTTTTGGTCACACCTTTCGAATAACAACTTGGGGTGAGTCGCATGGTGGAGGCGTGGGGGTTGTGATTGATGGCTGCCCAGCAGGGTTGCATATTGATCTGGAAGACATTCAAGGTGAACTGGATCGGAGAAAACCAGGGCAGAGTAAGATTACTACACAGCGTAAGGAATCCGATACTGCTAAAATCCTATCCGGCATCTTCGAAGGAAAAACTACTGGAACTGCCATCTCCATCATGGTGGATAACCAAGACGCCCGCCCGGAAGCTTATAAACATCTGAAAGAGATTTATCGTCCAAGCCATGCTGATTTTACCTACGATCAAAAGTATGGTTTCCGGAATTGGCAAGGTGGTGGTCGAGCCAGTGCACGTGAAACAATAGGTCGGGTTGCAGCCGGTGCTATCGCCCGGAAGCTTCTGCATCAACTGGGAGGTATCGAGACCTTGGCATGGGTTGAACAAATCCATGACATCCGAACCCTTATGGATCCTACGAGTGTGACCTTGGAACAAGTCGAAGCCAGTATGGTCCGCTGCCCAGATCAAGAAATCACTGAGCAAATGATCGCTTGTATCGATAAAGCTCGGATGTCAGGTGATAGCGTCGGTGGCCTGATCCGAGCCCAAGTCAGAAATACTCCTCCTGGTCTAGGTGAGCCTGTTTTTGACAAACTGACTGCAGATCTAGCGAAAGCATTGATGTCACTACCTGCGACCCGTGGTGTAGAATTTGGCCTTGGCTTCGACTCTGTCTTGATGCGTGGATCAGAACATAATGATCGTTTTCACACAGAAGATGGGCGTATTCAAACTGATACGAACCGATCTGGTGGTATTCAGGGAGGCATTAGTAATGGAGAAGTCATCGAACTAAGGGTAGCCTTTAAACCCACAGCAACGATCAATTTTGCCCAAGAGACTGTTACTCGTGAAGGCGAGAGTACCGAATTGCGAGCAAAAGGCCGGCATGATCCCTGTGTCTTGCCCAGAGCTGTCCCTATGGTTGAAGCAATGATCAATCTTGTTCTGCTGGACCATTGGTTGCGTAATCGCAATAAAAAACTCGCAGACTTAGAAGGATAAAACCTCCAAAATGCCGGTTCAAAACTCTTGGCTTTTCTTTTGCAGATTTTAACTAAACTGAGTGTGCTAAGACAAACTCACTCGATTTGCAAATAGGATTTGCCAGCAAGGTCTCATGAATCAGCAAAAAAAGTTTCAGGACACCCACCACTCTTCAGATTCTCTCAGCCAACGGATGATAATCCGTCGTTATCAACCAGCATCACGGCAGGGCTGGAATCCCTACCAACCGGCGATGTTTGTTGCAATGGGCGTAGTTTGTTTTGCTTGCTCGCTAGCGATACAGATACTCATCCTAAGCTAGCAATTAATGCCTTATGATATCTTCAACGGGGATGCTGACGGGCTCTGCGCCCTGCAGCAGTTGAGGCTTCATCGACCTTTAGAGGACTCTCACTTAGTCACTGGTCCCAAACGGGAGACCGCTCTTCTTCGCAAGATTCCTTTAGTTGATCCCACGGAAATTACTGTCTTAGATATTTCACTGCGTGCCAATCGTAGTGATGCAGAACGTCTCCTCCAAGACGGCCATCGACTGACCTACATTGACCATCACAACTCCGGTCCCATTCCTGAGCACAAGAATTTTATTAGCCATATTGATACAGATCCTGCTGTCTGCACAAGTGTCATAGTGGATCAAATGCTCGAGGGCAAATACAGAGATTGGGCGATTACAGCAGCCTTCGGAGATAACCTGATAGACACTGCAAAAACACTAGCACAGAAGACTAATCTAAATTCATCCCAAGTTGGAAAACTTCAGGAGTTGGGAGAACTCCTGAACTACAACGGCTATGGTCGGAAAGTCGAGGATCTCTGGTTTTCTCCTGAAGAACTGTTTCGGAAAATGCAAGGACACCAGAGTCCACTGGATTTCTACGGGCAGGCTCCAGAATTCTTGACTCTAAGAGAAGGGTATGCAGAGGACTTACGACACGCTGAAGAAACACAAACCATTTTTGAAAACTCAAATCTACACATCTATCAGTTGCCTGATGCAGCTTGGAGTCATCGAATCGTGGGTGCATTCAGTAATTTGTTGGCAAGAAATCAACCTGAACAAGCCCAGGTTGTGATGGTGGAAAAACCGGAAAAGACTCAGCTAGTCAGCGTTCGTTCTCCAAAAAAACACCCTTTTGGAGCTGATGAGATTTGTCTTCTGTTTGAAGGTGGTGGCAGACCAGCCGCTGCTGGAATCAATGACCTGCCATTGGCAAAATTTGAGGATTTTAAGCAGGCTTTAATCCAGCGATTTTGCGTCTGATTCTTCAGAGAACTCGTGACACATCCGATTTGGCTGTCCAGTCGAAAACAGCACCTGTCTCCAGAAATCTCCATTAGGATCAATCCGTTTTTTCTGCTGCACCACAGCTTCCAGCGGAACATGGGTGAAATGACTGTTCCAGTAACCAATCATAACGTCTGTACGACCAGCCATCCCTGCGTGTACAGCATGATCTGCAAGGTGATAACAGAAAATTGCATCATGTGGATTGGCAGGTAAAGATCGAATTAAATAGCTTGGTTCGATCAGTCGAACGCTAACAGGGGCCTTCCCTTCAAAATGCTTCTGAATACTCTCTTTTAGGAATAAGCCAATATCACTATAACGAATATTGCCTGAGGGATCTCTCTTTTCTACTCTGTTCGACATCAAGTATTGACCAGCACCCTCTGCAACGACGATCACCGAATGCGGATGCTGTCCTTTCTTCTGTTTCTCATCAAAACTATTTTTCATGGCCGCCATCATTCCTTCCGGGCCATGCAGGTCAAAGCGAACTTCTGGGATCAGCACAAAATTCACATCAGGACAGGCCAAAGAGGTATTTGCTGCAATAAACCCAGAATCACGACCCATCAACTTGATCACAACGACTCCATGGTCAGCCCCATAAGCTTCGACATGTGCTGATTGCACGGCTTCTACTGCCTTAGAAAAAGCAGTTTCAAATCCAAAGGTTTTTGAGCAGTAAGAAATGTCATTGTCGATCGTCTTTGGCACGCCAATTACAGCAATCTTGAGATCTCTAGCTTTGACTTCCTGGGCAATGGCATGCGCTCCTCTGAGAGTTCCGTCCCCACCAATACAAAACAGGATTTTAATTGTGTGCCGATCCAGGCAGTCTACAATCTCTCCGATATCTTGAGGCCCTCTTGAGCTTGAGAGTATACTGCCTCCTTGGTGATGGATGTTCACAACTGAGTCTGGCATCAATTCCATAATATCATGTCGATATTTTGGAATAAATCCCTGAAAACCATAGCGGAATCCGTAGATTTTACGCACACTATAGTTGTGATACATCTGCATTACCAGAGCTCTGATCACATTATTGATTCCAGGGCATAGCCCTCCACAAGTAACAATGCCCGCCCTGACCTTGGATGCATCAAAAAAAGTCATCGCTCTTGGACCAGCAGCTTCAAAGCTTACGGGAGACTCTCCTCCAAATAATTCATGTTGATTAAGATTATTAAAAGTAGCTTGATATAGAACCCTCTGGGAATCCTCAACAAATCGAAAGTTGTCCTCCTGGGAGCTTGTACTAAGTGGTAAAGGTGATTGGATGCGACAATTACCCAGACTAGGGACAACAAACTGCTCATTCATTTCTTTCCTTTTGGTGATCCTGTAAAAGTTTTGGCCATTCATGCCTATCAGTTTATGAACGATTACGCAAAATTATTAGAAATTTCAGATCCTCCAAGACTACGCTTGTTTGTTTAACTTACTTTTCATAATTATCAGGCTTGCTAAACAGTCCTTAAAAAACTGACTTTTTCTGAGATTACACCATGAGTACCAATGTCCTGTCCATGATACTAGCTGGCGGAGAGGGAACTCGATTACATCCTTTGACAGCTGTGCGCGCAAAGCCCTCCGTACCTTTTGGTGGAAACTATAGAATCATTGATTTTGTACTGAGCAACTTCATCAATTCTGGACTGATGCAGGTTTTTGTATTAACGCAGTTCAAATCTCACTCGCTGATGGAACACCTGCGGCAAGGCTGGAGGATTTCGGGTATTCCGAATGTCTTTATTGATCCGATTCCCGCCCAGATGCAAACTGGTATGAAGTGGTATGAAGGAACAGCCGATGCGATTTACCAGAACCTGAATCTGATTTATGACAGTGATCCTGATCTGGTCTGTGTCTTTGGAGGAGATCACATCTATAAGATGGAAATCAGCCAAATGTTACACTTCCACACCAAGCGTCATGCTGAATTAACAGTGGCAGCTATTCCCGTGCCGCTTCACGAAGCAAAACATTTTGGGATCATTGAGGTTGATGATAAATGGCGGATGACAGGCTTTGTGGAAAAGCCTATCATCCCTCCAAAGCCGATGCCAAATGATCCTCACCATGTACTTGCCTCGATGGGCAATTACGTGTTTGAACGAAATGCCTTGGTTAATGAACTCATCTTGGATGCTCAGTTCGCTGACTCCGATCATGATTTTGGAAAAAATATCATCCCAAGAATGTTCCCACGGGGCCAAGTCTTTGTGTATGACTTTTCTCAAAATAGAGTTCCTGGTGCTGTCGAAGAAGAGGTTGGCTACTGGCGTGACGTAGGAACCTTGGACGCTTATTGGGAATCAAACATGGATCTGGTCGGTATCAAACCAGAATTCGACCTCTACAACCAGAAGTGGCCAGTTCGAAGCCACACTCCTCCTTTGCCTCCCGCAAAATTTGTGCACTTCAGCGATCTGCGTATGGGCCATGCGATCAATGCAATTATTTCTGCTGGATCCATCATCAGTGGCGCCTTAGTGATAAATAGTGTTTTGGGATATAACGTCCGAATTCATAGCTACTCCCACATTAGTGAATCTGTCATCATGAATGACGTTGATATTGCCAGAAATTGTCGAATTAAGCGGGCTATCATCGACAAGCAGGTCAAGATTGGCCCAGATACTGTGCTTGGCTATGATTTAGAAGCTGATCACCAGCGCTACCATGTGACTGACTCTGGGATTGTGGTAATTCCGAAAGGTTCTACAATCAACTAAGTATGAAAATTCTCTTCTTGTCCTCTGAAGCTACCGGACTCATCAAGACTGGCGGCTTGGCTGATGTTGCTCGAGCTCTCCCCCTGGCACTTCGTCAGAAAGGCCATGACGTAAGACTTGTTCTTCCCAATTATCTCTCCATAGCAAGAACCAAAAACTACTCAACTGCAGTCTCCTCACTGGGAGTTCCAATGGGAGACACAGAACTTTTCTGCGCAGTTCAACAGACAGAGCTAGAGCGATTACCTGTTTATCTCATTGAATACAATGATTTTTTCTTACGTAGTCATCCCTACGAAGATGTAGCTGGCAATCCCCATCCAGATAACGGAGAACGCTTTGGTTTCTTTTGCAAAGCTGCGCTTCAACTCTGTCTAGCTGAAAGCTTCATTCCAGACATCATTCATGTTAACGACTGGCAAGGAGCGTTAACCTGCCTCTATCTGCACAAGTATCGTACAACCTATCCTGAATTTGCTAAGACACGCTCTCTGCTGACCATTCACAATGGCGGCTATCAGGGACATTGCTCTGCTTATGCAAGATCATTTCTGGAGATTGGAGATGATTGGTTTCATTCAGCAGGATTTGAAGATCATGGACAAATCAATTTTTTGAAAGGCGGGTTGAGGGCTGCAGATCAATTGAATGCAGTGAGTGTTGGTTATGCTGAAGAACTAAAAACTCCACTAGGAGGACATGGTCTACATGAGTCTTACGAGGCACGCAAAGATATTTTCAGTGGAATTTTAAATGGCTGTGAATACGAGGTATGGAATCCTGCAAACGATCCCTATCTAACTTCCAACTATGATCTAGGGAATTTATCAGGAAAATTTGAATGTAAATCGGCATTGCAAGCTGAGATGGGACTACCAGTAGCTCCCGAAGTTCCTTTGATTGGTATTGTTAGCAGGTTGACAGGACAAAAGGGATTTGATTTCTCTTTACCAGCGATTGCTAAAGTCCTGAGTGAGAAAGTTCAGTTTGCAATTCTAGGTAGTGGAGAGCGCTGGATTTTTGAGGAAATCGATAGATTGAGTGAGATGAATCCAGAAAAATTGCAGTTTTATGATGGTTATAATGAGGCCTTAGCTCATCGCATTGAAGCCGGAAGTGACTTTTTCCTGATGCCGTCGCTCTATGAACCTTGTGGACTCAATCAGATGTATAGTCTTCGCTATGGCACGCTTCCGATCGTTAGATCCGTGGGTGGCCTCCGAGATACGGTTTGGGAGAAAGACACATTGGGTGAAGATGGAACTGGGTTCGTATTTACAGAGCCCAATGCGGATGATACTCTTGCGGCGATAAAGAGAGGGATTGATTGTTTTACCAATGACCCTGCTTCATTCCAAAACAGAATGAACTTGGGAATGCGTCAAAGATTTTCCTGGGAAAACACAGCTACCCAATATGAATACATCTATACTAAAGCTCTGAAAAATCCTATCAATTAATCCAACTCCCCACGAAACAAGTGATCCACCTCATTGTTCCATGACTCCGTTTCATGTGAATTTGGTGGATTTGGACTATCCGGCATCACCAAACCTTCTCGATTTTGAGATTCTAGCAAACGGCGAATAGCTTTCAGTTCTGAATTGTTTTCCTGTACAGCTTGTAAAAGTGCTTTTAGGAGTTCTACTTCCATTGAGTGTACTCAGTTACTGTGACTTCAAAGAATCATTAACGGGTGATCTCTCTAAGGCAGGATTCGACTGACTGCGTATAACTGTTACCGAAGAGATTGAAGTGATTCAGTAGGTGATAAAGTTGATAGACTTTTTGTCTTCGGGCAAAGCCTTCGCACTTTGGCCGTATTTCGTGATAGGCTTGATAGAATGAGGTGGGAAATCCTCCGAAAAGATAAGTCAACGACAAATCTGCTTCTGCATCACCATAATAGACAGCTGGGTCAATAACAACTGGCTCACCATTGTTGCATACCAAAACATTGCCGCTCCACAGATCTCCGTGAAGCAAAGAAGCCAACAGTGATGAGCCCTCCAACGGTGCTGGCCAAAGGATCTCCAACTGCTGCCAATGTAGTTTTATTGTGTTTGGGATGCCACGCAGTAATGCCATTTCCCATTGGGGTAACAGCCTTCTTTGCCAGAAAAACTCTTTCCAACTTCCTGTGCAGTGACTTTTCTGTGGACTCCGGCCAATGAAATTATCTTTATGGAATCCAGGAATTTTCTGGGAATAAGCATGTAAATTAGCCAACTGCCAACCCAACTTGGACCAAAAATCTGTAGGGGGATTAATGGCTGTGGGTATAAATTCTAGAATGAGAAAATCTTCCGTCAGCCTGATGACTTCAGGAACACGGATCTCACCTGATTTTGCTAGCTCATGGAGCCCCCCTGCCTCTGCTGCAAGCATTCCTGGCAATAAGCCCTTTGACAACTTAACGAATACAGTTTTCTCCGCTGTTCTGACTTGCCATGCATCACTAATACATCCACCCGTTACCAGCAATAAGCTCTGAATTGGTCGGCTCAGAACCGCTTGTAGACTTTCACGGAAGCCAACATTCATTGAGCTTTTAATCTCTCCATCAATCCCACACAAGCATCTTCCAAAATATCAATCACTAGTTCAAAGCCTGCATCTCCACTATAGTAAGGATCTGGGACTTTATTCGCCTTCATCATTTTGCAGAAATCAGTGATCCTTCGGATTTTAGACGCATATTCTCGAGAAGAGTCCAAATCCATTACATCCTGGTAGTTGCGATCATCCATAACCAGAATCCAGTCATAGTAAGGAAAGTCACTCGCTGGATGAATTTTGCGGGAACGGCTAGGTAAATCATATCCTCGTATCTGAGCATGCTTAAGCATTCTCCAATCAACTGGCTCTCCAACGTGATATTCGTGCGTCCCGGCGGAATCACATTCAATCAAATTTTCTAGCCCATTTTTCCTGATCAGGTGGAGCATAATTCCCTCAGCTGTTGGGGAACGACAAATATTGCCCATGCACACAAAAAGCAACCGCGACTGCTTCTTCATCGTTTCTTTCCACTTTGGAAAATGAACACATAACGTCCCACAGCGATTTCATCTCCATCATGAAGTTCTTTTTGCTCAACACGTCTTGAATTAAGATAAGTCCCTTCTGTACTTAGGTTTTGGAGCTTGTAAACTGTCCCCGACCGAAAGATACGTGCATGTCTGAGGTGAACACTAGAATCCTCAAGTACCATGTCACAAGTCTCAGATCTACCTAGTATCATGATGTTTCGTACTAATGGAAAATCCTGACGGTTACCGAGAAAGCGCAAAGAAGCCGTTGAAGATGGTAAGGGGCCTTTCGGAGATAACGATCGTCTTGGATAGAGTAAGGGGTTCCCTTCTTCAGCAGAGGGAAGCACGAAGGCGGGTAATCGATTTCTGAAAAGCAGAGTTAACTCACCGATATCTAGCACGTCCTCGTTTTGCAGCAAAACTTTGTTCATGCGCCGACGATTCACCAGCAAGGCGTTCTTACTATTCCGGTCTTCCAAGTAAAATGAATTCTGTTTTGGAGTCAATGCGACCTTCTCTAAATTCGCAGACAATCTGAGCTTATTTTTTGTTTCAATATCGTTCAGATAATCCAAGGTGTAGTTCTTTAGCTCCAAGGGCAGAAATCGATTATTCTCTCCGGGAGTAATGATTTCAAAACCAAGCTCCACTTCGGTTTTGCGTACAGGTTGGCTGCGCGATCGCCAAAACCAGAAAAGGCAACCAACTAAGGTCAACATTAAACCGATCAGGATTCCAAATTGTAAGGGATCTATTGGTTCAAGCGGGGGCGCAATTTTGTGGAGATCAACAGAAGATGAGGTGGGTTCGTGCAGAACAAATTGTAAACTTGGGGATTGCGTGTCCGCATTGGCATGCATTGGCGCCAGCCCCATCACTAGCAACACTCCTATGAGAAGTCGTTGCCAGTTACGAATTGAATCAGGCATTGCTATTTGTTGAACTGCAGCAGCGCCGTTCCGATTTTGATAAGGTCTCCTGATTGGAGTTCTTGCTGCACAACAGGCCTGTAATTCAACAGTACTTCTTGGGAATCACCGTAGTTCGTTAACAAAATTTGACCCCGATCTCGCTCGATACAAGCTTGTTCTCCACGTACTTCTCGAAAGGGATGTAGGATCAGATTGTTTTGAAGGCTATACCCTAGTGAACTATAAAACGGATGGAGCCAGTAAACATGTCCTTCACGCTCCCCGGTTAGTAGATGTAATCGGGAACGATTAGACAGTGCTTCTGGCAGTCCCAATAACAGGGAAATACCAAAACCTATTGACAACAGCGGAATCCAACTAGCAAATCCTTGAATCAGAAAAACCGACTGCAATGTTGATAAAATATAGAGAGCTCCACCGCCACCGATAGCCGCTAAGAGCCCAAGTTGTAGGCGGACCTTCCAAGCATTACATCCTCTCGAAGTTAGAATTCCGATGCCACCTCCCAATAAAACCGCATAGAGCAGTGTTCCAAATTGGTACTGTGGAAATCTTTCAGAAAATGTCACAGAGAGTAGAGTCACACCTAAGCCTAGTAACAATCCATCAAATAAACCTTTTACTCCTTGTTTTACCAAGGATTCAATTTCACATCCTTGAAAGTAGATCTCACGGATTTGGAGTGCCATCCCCAAGCCAGCTCCAAGTAATGCTCCTTCCAAAATGTGATGTAATAATGGAAGTATCGTCTCCGGCAAACTAAGAAGGCTCTCAGCGACAATTGAAACAAATTGCGCCACTAGCCAAGCTAACAGGCTACCAAGCAGCCCAAGACTCAATACACTTGGCAGATATAAATGTCTCATTGCAGGATTGAAACGCTGAGGAAAATTGACTTTCAGGGATGCACTGAGGGGAGGAGCATCACCTTGTTCAAAAAAAACTGCAAAAGATTTCTTCGGTTGTCAATTTCTTAGGATCAGTTACTTGGCGGTGAGAGTTTTTTACGAATGAAAGTCGGAATGTCTAAATTTTTGTGAAAGTCCCTGCGGTTCTGAAACCCCCGAATGGTCGGTTGCGCAGTTAGAGTTGGATTAGCAGTCGAGATCGTAGTCTTCCCCGTCACATCAACATTATTTACAATGCTTTCAGTAGTTCTGGACATCTCTTTGAGTTCTTGAGATCGCCGCTTATGAGCATCCGTCAACTTCTTAGCTGCAGACGAGTTAAAAATTTCCTTTGGGGTTGTCTCAGTTTCTACTACTTCTGGTCGCCTTATCCTTGCACCTGAAGCAGTTGCCACTGCAATTACTGGTTCCACAGTTTCTACGATAACAGAGTCTTCATTTCTATCCGGTGGAGCATTTGTTTTTTGGATTGTTGGAATTGCTTCAACCTGGCCTACTGCTTCGTCTGGTTCCTCTAGCGGAACCCTTTCCTCTAGAAAGTGATTTGTTGGTGCGGCAACATATATCACAGGTTCAACCTCTTCATCACCAACTTCACTTCCGCCTAGAGAATAAAAAGGAGGTTCTTTCGATTCATCATCTGCAACCTCTGGGATTCCTTCCTCTACTGCATCTAGACTTAGAGTAGGAATCGGTTCTGGTTGAATTTCATTCTTTTCAATTAGATGCTCAGCCTGGTCGGTTTCGGCTACGAAGCTGATTCTAGGCTCTTCCTCTGGTGCAAATGATGATTCCTCTTCTTCAATCACTTCTGGTTCTAGGGTGAAAACGATCGCTGGGGTATTTGATTCATTTACTTCCTCTACCTCTACTTCTTCCTCTTCTTCAGTCACTAAAGCGATCGTGGGTTCTGAAGGCTCAAATCCAACCATCCTCTCCGGCTCAATTTCTACCTCTTTTATATCCGGTATTTGCTCCTCGGCAATTGGCGACTCTGGAACCTCTTTGATAATTTCTTCAGCAGAACTTTTCGTTGAAACAGATGGTTGATTATCAAATCCTGTTGCAATCACCGTAATCAAAATCTCATCACCCAAGCTTGGATTAATGGAAGCACCCCAAATGATCACAGCATCTTCATGACCTTGTTCTTCAATAAATGATGACGCCTCATGAACTTCATGTAGTGTCATGGTTTCGCTGCCGACAACATTCATCAGAATGCCTCGAGCCCCTCTAATATTGCAATCACTTAGAAGTGGACTTTGTATGGCTCGTTCTGCTGCTCTTCTAGCACGCTTGTCACCGGAGGCTCGGCCTGTCCCCATCACCGCCTTGCCCTTGTTTTCCATGACTGTACGGACATCAGCAAAGTCCAGATTGACAATGCCGTCTAACGTGATCAGATCTGAAATTCCTTGAATACCTTGCCGAAGGACATCATCAGCAAAACTGAACGCTTCCATCAAGGAGGTACGTTGATCAATTATTCCCAACAGATTATTATTGGGAATGATAATCAGCGTATCGACGTGCTTTTGCAGTTCTTCAATGCCTTCTTCTGCTAAACGACGACGTTTACTCGCTTCAAAATTGAATGGGAGTGTAACGACACCAACTGTCAGTGCGCGTGATTCCCGGGCTATCCTTGAGATGACTGGGGCTCCACCAGTTCCAGTCCCCCCCCCCATCCCAGCAGTGATGAAGACCATATCCGCTCCATCAATACTCTCACGGATCTGGGCTTCGCTTTCCATCGCAGCTGCACGACCCACCTCCGGCTTCGCACCCGCACCAAGTCCCCTTGTACTGGAACGCCCAAGTTGCAGTTTGAAAGTCGCCTTGGACTTATTAAGATCCTGCAAATCTGTATTAGCAGCGATGAATTCGATACCGCTTACCCCTGCATCAACCATTCGATTTATAGCATTTCCACCCCCACCACCAATTCCAATTACCTTGATGTTTGGAGTGTCGCTTTGCACCGGTTGGATGTTAGCAAATCCTAAATCAAGCACCGTATGCTCCTTCTGATCTTTTCAATCACCCTAGATAGGTGAGGTAATTTGTTTAGAAAAATTCATGCAACCATTCCTTCATTCTTCGGGCGACTTTGTGGAACATATTTGTGTCGTCACCACTGAAGTTCAGTTTTCCTTGATTACTATTGATTCCATAGCGCACCAGGCCGACACTGGTAGCATATTTTGGAGAGTAGATTAGTTCCTGTAGACCTGCAACATTCTCTGGGAATCCCACCCTTACTGGAAGATTTAGGACTTGTGAAGCTAGGCCATCTGCCCCGGGCATGATGCAGGTTCCACCTGTTATCACGACGCCAGATGCCATCACACTGCGATATTCTGATTTCTCAATCTCTTGGGCGATGAATTCGAAGATCTCACGGAAACGGGCTTCAATGATTTCAGCCAAGACCTGCTTTTGAACGCTACGGTTGTTTCGTCCCCCAACACTCGGGACATGGATTGTTTCTTCACTCCCTACAAGATCAACCATGGCAACTCCATGCTCATGTTTGATCTCTTCTGCTTCAGCTAGAGGTGTACTTAAGCCTATTGCAATGTCATGGGTGAGATGGTTTCCTCCTAAGGCTAGCACGGCTGTATGGACGATACTGCCTTCCGAATAGATTGTGATATCGGTTGTGCCACCCCCTATGTCTACCAAAACGACCCCAACTTCCTGCTCATCTGGACTCAGGACAGCCTGACTGGAAGCCAAGGGCTCTAGCACAATATCATCAACTTCCAAACCAGCCTGATTACAGCATTTTACGATATTTTGAGCTGAAGTAACAGATCCCGTGACAATATGGACTTTTACTTCAAGTAGGGCTGCTGCCATTTCAAGGGGATTTTGAACCCCATCTTGTTCGTCAACAATGAACTCTTGCGGCAAAATATGGAGAACTTCGCGATCGTTTGGAATCAAGACTTGTGCCGCATCAATCACTCTTCGAATATCTTCTTCAGAGACAGTACGATTGTGTACCGTAACCATTCCCCGGCTATTTTGTCCCTTGATGTGATGCCCAGCAATTCCAGCATAGACAGAATTGATCTGCTGACCGCACATCAATTCGCACTCTTCGATAGCTTTCTTGATCGAATTGACAGTCTTTTCAATGTTAACGACGACGCCCTTGCGCAAACCTTCTGATTTGGCAGTTCCTACACCGACAACATGTAATTGTTCTTTACTATTGGCATCGACAGCAATTGCGCAAATCTTGGTAGTGCCGATATCTAAACCAACAACCAGATTAGTGCTTTTGCTCTTAGATGGCATCCATGCTCCTCTCCGGGGGGACCGGTAGTGTAGATAAGGTGACAAGCTGTGTAAACAGCCACTACTCACTCAGTCTTCTTCCATGAAGCTCAAAGTGTACCGTAGAATAGTGCAAAAACCGTGAAAAGTTCTAAAACCTTTCATTTGAGAAGCCAAAATGATGTGAAGCCCACTCAAAATTTGAGTTCATTACAAAATTATCGAGCAAAGGCACAGGTAGTCCCATTTAAGTTACTGGTTTTTCCTTTCGAGCAAGGGACTTGCCTGTCATCAAAGGCTCCACAGAAATACCCTCCAGGTGCCAGATCTGTCTGCACTTCTGGCAAGACGCTACTTCCCGCAGCCTGCAATGGAATTACCGCATGCTGATCATTGACCATGAACCGACGAGTGCCCCGTTGCATCACATGCAAACAGACGTGTTCTAGCTCATTTGAGTAGTCGGAAGGATAGACATAGTACGAATCTGATGCACATGCAGCTAAGCTTGAAGCTACCAACACGAGGACGACCACCAGTTGTTTCATTGAAACAGTCTACGGACATCGTTCAAATTCAGCGATGGACATACCGCAATCACCCGATCTCCTGGTTGAATGTGGGTATCACCAACGGCCACCTGCCACTCACCACCTGATTCAACACCTCCAACTAGGATTTTATGATCCTGCATGTAATTCGCTAATTTTCGGAGAGGTTTTTTAGTAATCAAGGAACCGGATGGGGCGAGCAACTCTACAACTTCAGCATCCACTCCATGCAAGTGTGCCACTGACAACAATTCACTCCGGCGTATGAATTTTAAGATTTCATTAGCCGCAGAAATTTTGGTATTCAGTGCGATGTCCAAACCAATTGTAGAGGCTAGCACGAGGTAATCCTCCTTATTGACTAGCGCAATTGTTTTCCCCACACTTCCGTTTGGATCCCGATTCTGCTTATTCATAAGGTGCTTGGATAGAAGACAACTGATGATGTTGGTCTCATTCTCTCCGGTTGTCGCAATGAAAGTGTCCATTTCATCAAGATTGGCGGTGATCAATGTATTGGCGTCTGTACCATCCCCGTGAATCACCTGAGTATTCCTCAGCAGCCCTGCCAATTCTTCTGCTGTATGAATATCTTTTTCAACCAGCACCACACTCATTGAACCTTCTAGCAGTTGGGCCACACGACGACCGATCCGGCCACCACCTAGAATCATCACTCTTTGAAGAGTCCGCTGCTGCACTCCCATCTCACGCATGATGCGGGGGATGTCTTGTTCAAGAGCAAACAAGAAGACCTGGTCAAAAGGTCTCACGACCTCATTGGCTCCAGGAATCATCGTAGTGATGCCCCTAGCGATTGCAACCAAGCGAAATGAGAAAGGATAAACAGCAGCTAGTTCTCTGGGAGTTTTCCAAACGATGGGAGTTTGCTCGGTCACACGTAGACCAAGCACTTTCATTCGTCCCTCGCAGACATCAATCATGTCATTTCCAGCAGCCCTCAATACTAATCGCTCGATTTCCTTCGCGACCAGTTCCTCTGGGTGAACCATCAGATCAATCTTGAGTTCTTCTGCCGGCAGTAGGCTTCCTTTTTCAAAATCCAGCGAACGTACCCGAGCAATCTTCCTTCTGATTCCGTACTTATCCGCAATCAGCCCAGCCATCATGTTTGTGGCGTCATCATTTGTGACAGCTAGCATCAAATCCATTTGCTTCGCCCGAGCATGCTCCCAAAGTTGCAATTGCATGGAGTTGCCCGAGACAATCCGAACATCCAGTTGTTCACTGGCTTGACGGAGCAGATGGGGATCTGTTTCAATCACTGTGACAGCATGTCCTTCGTTACTCAATCTTTTGGTCAGATGCATGCCAACCCCACCTAGCCCAAGAATTAGGACGTTTTCATTTTCCATGATGTCAGATCATCATCTCATATTGACCAAGTTGAGAGCGGTCGGAAATCGGATTCTTGGAAGAAATGTCTACTGCATAGAATCCATCCGCATGCCCAACACTAGAAGCATCATAGATTTCATCTGGGTTTTCTCCATACTCCAGGCAATGTTGAACAGCATGCCCAATCCAGGGTTCCAATTTCAGTACAACAGTCTTTTTGCGCAGTCGACCTTGATCGTCCCGGTTGAGAACATTTGGAATAGTGTTGGTTGTGATGAATTGTGTCAGGTAGGGAGAATTGAGATTCTCTCGTGCCTCTGGACAGATGTAGGTGTGGGTGCTGTAGAAGAATATTTTCTCTGGGGCACATGATGGATTTTCGGCCAACATTTTCACACTGGCTGCAATGGTGCCTCCAGTACGGACCATATCATCTAGAATGAAGACATCCCGATTTTTGAGAAGGCTCACATCATTAGAAGCATCAATCTCCACATCTCGTTGACCATGGCGTGTCTTCTTCATCGTGACAAGTAAAGAGTTTCGCAATCCAGAAAATTCCTGAACCTTCCTCACAAAATCAACAGCTCCATCATCTGGGGCAACAAAGCCAACATGCTCACCGTAATTCCACAGCCGAACCAATCCGGATCTCAACACATAATTTGCAACAATATGAGCGATATCCAAATTAATATAACGTGGTTTCCCGGTTGATTGCTCACCTGCAAAAACATTTTGATAAATCTCTTTCACTACCTCTGGCTTGTGATTGTGAACAGTCATCACTAAATCAACTCCAGCAGCCTTTAGCATCCGTGCGTAGAGTTCTGCAGAACAAGGTTGCCCAACAAATTTCACCTTGGAAGTAAAATCTAAAGCTTGTGGATGGTTACGAGTTCTTGGTCCTCGGTCTTGGGCTGAATAGAAAAGATCTGGTTCGACCAAGGCAACGAACTCAGCCCCATTTTCTTTGGCAGCTGAAGCGAGTAGACAATTGCGCATCGCCAACTCATTGCGAGTGTAGTGTGCGGAACTGGTGGAGAGGATATATACAGACTTGCCTTGAAGCCCAAAGCCAAGATTCTCCTCAGTAGGATCATCCAGCAGGAAACGAGGACAAAACTCGCTGTTGACGAAGGTTTTTAGGCCAACAATATCAGAGATATCGATTTTTTGAGAGCGGGCGTGGGCGACACCGATTGCAAATGAGGCGTCACTCACATTTGAGACAAGCAGATAATTGCTGTGATGATCCATCAAAGTTCTTGCTCGCAGAAGTACCTGCCTGATCCCTCACAGATCAAGGCAGGCTAAAAGTTGAAGAACGTGGTCAGTCCCCCTGCAAAAAGATATATTGAGAACCTTGTTGAGTTCTCACCAGCAGCAAGATTCCATCTTGCAGGGAACGTTCACTGCCCACACGCCGAAAATCAGCTAGATTGTCTATATTCTGGCGGTCCATTTCCACCACAAGCATTCCAGCCCTCAGCCCTGCTTCAGAGGCCGAAGAATCTGGTTCTACTTCAGTAATTACAACACCGCCTTGTAGCTGTGTATAGCCCAGGCGTTCTGCCATCTCTGGAGTCAATTCTTGAACTGAGAAACCAAGTTGTGGAGTTGGTGTAGGTGGTTCCTGAGGAATTGCCATTCTTGATGGCTGCTTGGGACGCTCATCCAAAGTCACCATCATTCGCATTGGGGTACCATCGCGAACCAATTCTAATTCAACAGTTGCATCTGCTCGGGCGTCAGCGATCTCGTTTCTGAGGGCATTGCTGTTCTCAACAACTTCACCGTTGAGTTTCAGAACCACGTCTCCCTTTTGAAGACCTGCTTTTTCGGCGGGTGTCCCGGGCATAACCCCCGTGATCAGTGTCCCTTTGTTATCCTTCAGTCGGAAGGCCTTGGCTAGCTCAGGGGTAACATCTTGAATCCCAACACCCAACCATCCCCTGGAAACTCGACCCTCATCAATCAGGTCATTCATAATTCGGCGAGCCATGTTAATCGGAACCGCAAAGCCAATACCTTGATAGCCTCCGCTTCTGGTGAAGATCGCTGTATTCACTCCGACAATTTTGCCCTCCAAGTTAATCAAGGGACCACCACTATTTCCGGGATTGATCGCAGCATCTGTTTGAATGAAATCTTCGTATTCAGTAATTCCTATTCCGGTGCGGCCCTTGGCACTGACAATTCCAAAAGTCACCGTCTGTGTGAGACCAAATGGATTTCCTACAGCTATGACGGACTCTCCTACCAAAATTTCTTTTGAGTCTCCCATCACCAGTGTGGGCATTCCTTCCTCATCAACTTTAATAACTGAGATGTCAGACTCGGGATCAGTACCAATTAACTTGGCCTCAAGTTCCCTGCCATCAAACAATTGAACAGTGATCTTGTCCGCTTCTCCAACAACATGGTGATTGGTGAGAATAAAGCCATCCGAACGGACAATTGAACCAGATCCCATTCCTTCCTGACGGAATCGGTCATTGCCTCGACCTCTTGGGGGTCGCATACCTGGAAAGAAACGCTCAAAAAATTCATCATTGTAAAGATCACGAGGATTATTCGGAGTATTTCTGCCAGTGTTTGCAATCTCCTTCTCAACCTTGATGTGCACAACAGCTTGCTTAACATTCTGTACAAGAGCAGCTCGGGTCTTCGAAGCCCGAATCAAAGCTTGCAGGTCATCTTTTGACTGAGCATGCACAAACCCTACTGTAACAGCAGCTGTAACAGCAATGATGAGTAAGAGTAAGAAAGTCTTAGGAAGCGAAATGGGGGAGGATGGAAACAGTTTCGGATGGGAGTAGCTAATCATTAACGACCTCAAATTGGATGCAGATAGAATGATTTTCATGACACCCAAATATTGTAACTGCTTCTCTTCGGTTGTCAGTAGGCAATTGCAAAAATTACTTCTTGCTTGGAGGGTTCCCCAGTCAACATGCACTTACCAGCTCCAGGCTGATCGTTCATAGGGATGCATCGAATCGTTGCCTTGGTCTCATTTTTGATCTGATCCTCGACTTCTCTCGAACCATTCCAGTGAGCCCTGATAAACCCACCTTCCTGCTCGAGAATCTCTTTGAATTCTCCATAACTCTTGGCTGTTCGGGTATTTGCCTCACGGAAATCAAGAGCTCGCTGATAAAGATCCTGCTGGATCTGCTGCAACAGCATCATCACGTGATCTGCAATCTCATCTAAGGGTATCAACTTTTTATCACGCACATCTCTTCGTGCAACCATTGCAGACTGCTGCTTGACATCTCTTGGACCAATTTCCACTCTCACTGGCACTCCTTGCTGAATCCAATGGAAGAACTTATCTCCAGGTCGAAGATTGTCTCGATCATCAATTTGAATTCTCAAGTGATCCAAATGTTCTGCTAAACGTTGCTTGATCTTCTCAGCAAATTCAAGCGTCTGGCTCCGTTCCTGATCGTTTGAAAAGATGGGTACTAGAGCAACTGGCACCGGGGCAATACGTGGTGGTAGGATAAGTCCATCATCATCAGAGTGGGTCATGATCAGTCCCCCAATCATACGTGCGGAACTCCCCCAACTAGTAGTCCAAGCCAGTGATTGCTGGTTGTTTCGATCCAAGAACTGAATTTCGAAAGCCTTGGCAAAATTTTGCCCCAGATTATGGGACGTCGCACTCTGAAGAGCTTTACCATCCTGCATCATCGCTTCCACAGTGTAAGTAGATAGAGCACCAGGAAACTTCTCTGCCTCTGATTTCTTGCCAGGAATTACAGGAATCGCCAGATCGTCCTCCTGAAAGCTTCGATACACCTCCAGCATCTTGAGTGTCTCTTCCTGAGCTTCCTCGTAAGTTTCATGGGCGGTGTGTCCCTCTTGCCAAAGGAATTCAGAAGTCCTCAGAAAAAGTCGGGTTCGCTTTTCCCAACGCATCACATTAGCCCACTGGTTGATCAAAACCGGCAAATCTCGGTAGCTATTGATCCACTGCGCATACATGTGCCCGATCACTGTTTCAGAAGTCGGACGAATGACCAATGGTTCTTCCAACTCTTTACCTCCACCAATCGTCACCACCACACACTCTGGGCTGAATCCCTCAACATGCTCAGCTTCTCGATTCAGGAACTCTTGAGGAATCAACAGCGGGAAATATGCATTTACATGTCCCGTTTCTTTGAACATTCTGTCCAGCCGAGCCTGCATTGCTTCCCAGATCGCAAATCCGCTCGGGCGAATTACCATGCATCCCTTGACAGGAGCGTAATCAGCCAGCTGACCTGCTTTGATAACATCTAGATACCACTGGGAGTAGTTTTCACTTCGTGGGGTAATATTCTTGGCCATGAGATGATTTCTCTATCACTTTATTTACAAATCTTTTTTGAAAACCTTAAGTACCGCATCTACAGAAGACTAACAAGCACAACTAGGAAAAATGTTAGAAGAATCCAATTTGCCAAAGCAGCATTGCCAATAGATAGGAGGCCACCAAACCAATCCCACTGATCAACGCACCAATTTGCAGAATTTGTCGATTTTCGAGTAGTCCTGTTGCATAAGCCATCGCATTAGGAGTTGTGCTTACTGGTAACGCCATCGCGGGTGAACAAGAAAAAGTGACCAGAAGAACTAGCAACTTTGAACCGCCAATTTCGCCAAGGATGCTCACTGTTTCCCCAAGAGTTGCCATGATCGGCAGTAGTAAATTTGCTGTTGCAGTATTGGAGATAAAAGTCGACATCAATAGTCCCATCACTGTTGCCATCACTACGATCATCAGTGGAGGCAATTCAGCGAAAGGAATATTGGTGACGAGAGTTTGGCTGAGTCCTGTTGACTCCAGACCAAGCCCCAGTGCGATTCCTCCAGAAATCAGCCATAAGACATCCCAACTCAAATTTTTGAGGTCTTGCTCCCCGATTACTCCGCTGACCAGAAAAACAGCTACGGGAATCATCGCGACCACGTAAGAGTTCATCCCATGCAAGGAACCTGTAAGCCAGAGCAGGATGGTCAGAGCAAAACAAATGTATACGACTCGCGTGCGAAGTTCGGCGAAACTCACTCTCAATTACTAACTTAATCCGATCTTGTTTAGATGGTAGTAGGGCCACTAACAGGGTCCAAGCAATTGTAAGTAAGCAGATTGAAAAGGGCACCCCAAAAGCCATCCATTCACCAAAACTTATCGCTTGCTCACCTACCAGATACTTCATGGCAACCGCATTAGGTGGCGAACCGATAGGTGTTCCAATTCCTCCAATGTTTGCGGCTAAGGGTATGCACAGAACTAGCACTGTCTACCCAAGTCATCATTTGGGAACAGTCGGAGAACAGGAGTTACGATCGTGATCATCAAAGCTGTGGTCGCCGTGTTGCTCATGAACATCGAAAAAACCGCTGTAATGATCATTATTCCAAGCATGACAAATTTTGGAGATTCACCAAAAGGCCTGAGGAATACCAGAGCGAGATTTACGCCCAGATGATACTTTGTCGCAGCCATCGCCAAAAAGAAGCCTCCCAAAAAAAGCATGATGATGGGAGAGGCAAATGTTGTGAGTATATCTTAGTAGGGAAGTAACTTTCCCATCTCCTCAATTCTACTTGGGTCCCTAAAACAGATCGGCCCTTTGTTGCAAATCAACAATAATTCTAGTCCGATCAATAAAACAGAAGTCGCAAAGATTGGGATAGGCTCAAGTACCCAGCAGAGAACTGCCAGGATGAAGATAGCTGGCATTCTTACTTGTACCACGTCAATTCCTTAAAGCATTTCCATGGGTAACCAGAGTACCAAGAGAGGCACTGCCACAAAGATCAGCGCT
>JAQWOT010000062.1 GCA_029245725.1 SAR324 cluster bacterium
CCCGCCTTGAACAAACCATCCATCAACAACGTCAGCAACTCCATCAAGAAGATGCCTGGGTCCAGCAGGCTGTGCTATGTCAACAGCAACGCCAGCAATGGCTAGTGGAACATGACGACTGCCAGCAGTTGGAGCAGGTACTTTCAAGATTACGTAGTATTTGGCAACAATGGCAACAACGACAGCAGAAATGGCAACAAAGTAAGGCTGCCCTTCATCGATTTGAGAAACAACAAGCCGAAGACGTTAGGCAGTCCTCGGAGCTTCAGCAGCTGGGAAATGACCTTACCGAAGAAGCCCTGCCGTTGGAACAACGCACCCAGGCACTCCAGGAACAAGAAGAGGTGCTATTGGAAGGCCGTCCTCTTGGTGATTGGCAAGCAACGCAACGGGAAGCACAACATCTTCTCCGGTTGGGAGAAAAACTGACTGATCTGAGCCAACGCTATCAGGAAGTTCAGTTGGAGTGTTCCAAGTATGAGCAACAGGAGAAGGAGTTTCAGTTGAAACTGGGGCAGTTAAAAGAGCAGCATCTTCATCAAGATCACCTACTGCAGCAAACCCGGGAGCGCTTGCACGATAAACAGCGTCTGTTGGAGCAAGGCCGACTGATCCGTGATTACGAAGTGGCTCGTATGCAACTAAAGCCAAATCAGCCTTGTCCGCTCTGTGGTTCCACCGAGCATCCCTTTGTGATTTCAAACAAGGCTCCTTCTGTGGAACAAGAAGCGAAGTTGGTGGAGCACCTGAAGCAGCGATGCAAAGAAATTGATCAAGAGCTGACAAACCTTCAACGAGAGCAGGCCCAACTCAAGGCCCACTCAGAAATTACTCACGAAAGATCCAAGCAACTTCAACAGGAAGCACAAAAAAATCAGTCAGTGTTTGATGATGTGAACTCACAAATTCCTGCAGAGAGTGTCAAGCTGCTGACGGACTTGGTAGGGATTCAAACGCTTCATCTGTCTTGGCAAGAGCAATTCCAGGCAATGGAGCAGAAACTAAGCACTGTTGAAAAGTTAGATGGAATGCGGCGTCAGCTTCAGGAAGAGCAAACTGTGCTGATGAACAAACGCGCTGAATTGAAGGAGAGACAAGCCGCTCTAAAAGAGCGTTGCCAGTTCCACCAACAGCAACAAGAAGACTTGGCAACACAGGTCAAAGAAGACCAACAGGCTATGCTTCAACTGGAAGAACTTTGGCAGCAGCAAGTGCAGGCCATTGGTTGGGAAGAGGAAGCCGCTACGGAGCCAGAACTTTTGCTGGCTAGATTACAAGAGAAGTGGCAAGCCTTCCAAAAACAACAGCAGGCTGAAGATCGGGAAGGTCCTGAACTGTCTCAACGCCAGCAACGATTAGAACGGGACCAAGCAACACTGCGCCAGCAAGAACAACAGCAGCAAAGCCTAGCTGGGGAGCAACAGCAGGGATTGGCGAAGCTTCAATCGTTGCAACAGCAGCGACTTGAGATCTTGGAGCATCCAGATCCCAAAGCTTTGGAACAGGAGCAGCTATCTCAACTCCAGGCTCATCAAGAAAAACAGGCAGCAAGTAGCCAAATTTTTGAGCAGAAAAGTCAGGCTCTTCAGCAAGAGCAGCAGCGTCTGCAGTGGATGGAGGAAGAGTACACTCGTGGACAGCAGGAGCATTCACAAAATCAGGCAGACTTGCTCTTTGCGCTGCAAGCGTTGGGATATGCCTCGGTTGCAGAAGCTGAGATGGGGTGCCTCGATCCTGTCGAAGCTGATAAATTACAGCAGCAAAGCCAGCAGTTGAATCAGCGCCTGTCGATTAGTCGTCACGACTTGGGTAATGAGCAGATGCGCTGTGTCTCTTTGGAACAGGAAGCACACACCCAGCAAATTGAGGAAGAACTTCAGGCACAATTGGAAAAACTGCGTTCGCAGCAGGATGAGCTGTCACAACAACTAGGAGGAGTGCAGGTTCAACTGGAAAAAGATGCGGAACTGCGTCAAAACCAGCGAGTACTTGCTGATCAAATCGAGAAGCAGTGGCAGGAGCACCACCGCTGGGCGTCTTTATCTGAACTGATTGGTTCAGCAGATGGAACCAAATTTTCTCGCTTTGCCCAGAGCCTGACGTTAGCCCATCTGGTCAAGCTGGCCAATCGACACCTGCAGAAACTCTCAGATCGTTATCAACTACAGAAGCGCGCAGGAGCCTGTGTCGAGATGGACATCGTGGATCGCTATCAGGCAGATGCAGTGCGTTCCTTAGAGAGTCTTTCTGGTGGAGAAACTTTTCTCGTTAGTCTGGCGTTGGCACTTGGTTTGTCTGATCTAGCACGCCGTAACCATCCGATTGATTCTCTGTTCATTGATGAAGGTTTCGGCACGCTGGATGCCGACACCCTTGACACAGCTTTGGCCGCGTTAGAGACGCTACAGGCAGGAGGCAAGACGATTGGGATCATCTCCCACGTGGAGGCTCTCAAGGAGCGCTTGACGACACAGATTCAGGTGCGTAAGAATGACAGTGGCAATAGTACCTTGGATGTGATCCCCAAACCATTAGCTGAAAATCAACCCAAACAATTTGTCTCTTCCTAGCTGGAATACGGATGGACCCAGACGATGCAAGTCCTGAATATCAGGGCTGGTGGATCTACATTGATCCTGATGAACACCTTGTTGAACTGGTGGACCTAGATTTGGATCTGGACACGTTGTGTGAGCTGCTCCGCTGTGATGCTACTGATCTAATCGAGTTGAATGTGCCATTTCTGGGTTATGTTGACGGTGAGGGAGAGTGGCAGGAACGTCAGACCCGTTGGTATCTGCAAGAACGAGAGTGCTGGGGGCCAATGGTGGTGTTTCGCTATCTGTCTGAAGAGGAGGGGCCAGGCTCATGCTCTTACAAAGACCTAGAGCAGTTTGAGGAGTGGGTGGATTTCTACTGAATACATTGGTGATGGCAGACCAGATTCTTTTGAATTGCCTGCCATCAGAAGAATGTTCTTAGCTAATATTCTGTTGTAATGAATCCATCAAAGTGAGCAAGCTTGTTCAAGCTGCCCAAGAAAACTGCTGGAAGTGACCGTTCCGCATTCCAGTAGAATCCTCCCAGTCGATGCCAAAGGCGTGAAATTCACTATTGGTCGCCTTAGCTAGAGCGAGTCTGGAGTTGGCTGGGTGAGGCACGTGCTCTATATAAATTGGTTCACCATCTTCGTTAGCTCCAGGCAACCCTTCTACGGACATGTTTACAAGTTCTCCCGCTTTGAGAGAAAATTTGAGACCTCCTCCTTCCATTGTTATTGCCCTTTTTTCGATGCCCGCCATTTCTCCAACCAAAGGTGCCAAAGCAGCCATTGGGCCTCCCACTGAGCCTGATGCAATCTGACCGATTGCGTCAGCCTGAGCTTCGTCAGCTTTCTCATCAATGATCAAACCAACTTTGATGTTTCCGTCTACCATGGGTCCTGGGGAGTGCAGTAGGACAACAAAAGATAATCCATTGAGACTAACACCATCTTTTTCACCGCTATCAATCCTCATCGCAATAGCAGCTTTACAATCACCTTCAGTTGGTTGTGCCGACAAGTTTGAGGTTATACACGGACAGAGGAAAGCACAATTACAGGTTTCCACATATTGTCCTTCAATATTCCATCCCATATTCTATCCTCTCTTGAAGATCAAACAGAAATCATCATCCAGCAGCCCCAGATGACTAACATGAAGCCAAATCCGTACCCAATCCAGTGCCCTGAGGACAAGGTCTTTTCAGCTAAAACATAGAGTGCTAAGCCCCCAATCCACCATAAATTCATGATCCCACCAAAAAAGAGCAGTGCCATCAGGAACCAACAGCAACCGAGACAAAATGAGCCGTGGTCAATCCCCATGATGAGTGCTCCTTTTAATCCCGGTCGCCAGCGTGTCATCAGAAATGTGAGTGGTGAACGACAATGTCGCAAACACGCGTGTTTCCAGGGTGTAAACTGCCATAGCCCTGCAGCAAGTAGTAGCAACCCCCCGAGTATAGGTGATGTCGAAACCATCATCTTATTCAAGAGTTGTACTCCTTCAAGGGCCCATTGAGCGATGACTGCAATTGCACTGAATACAGCCCAGGCAAGGAGATATCCTGAAGCAAAAACTGTTGAAGGCAAATGGGCTTTATCTGTCTCTTGCTTGTCATGTTTGGCGCGAGCAAAGAGCAAAATAGTTGGACTGGCACTTGGCAGCATCATGGCGATCATCATGATCCACCACATGAAAAACATAATTGTCGCGTACGCAAATGTCCAT
The DNA here is from genome assembly GCA_029245725.1 of SAR324 cluster bacterium. NCBI lineage: Bacteria > Deltaproteobacteria > SAR324 cluster bacterium. Next base: position 4,275 of record JAQWOT010000062.1, read on the forward strand.
GAGGGCATCTCAGCGGGCATTCGCATACCTCCTCCAGTAGCAAGATCGATCCCTGTCATCATAGTGGCAGGCATTCCCGTACCCGCACCTTTGATTACAAACAGCCAACTGCTGAGAGTGATGGCAGTCAAGAGCGCTACAACTATCCAGCGGTCATAACGCAGAACACTCTCAAGAGATTTTGCCATAGAAGCGTCCATCTTTGAATCTCAACCATGCTTTTTCAACGCTAATGCAGTAAACATTAGACATTAAAACACCAATTTAATCAACTAAATGGTAGCATTTGTCAAGCATTGCAGTATTTTTCTATTCTGGAGAATTCAAAATGACTAGTTCGTAGTGCTATTTGGACATGGACTTAGCATTGATTAGCAGAAATTTTTGCTGAGTAGGCAGCTTTCGGTTGGCAATGCTGCAGTGATCCTAGAAATTGATCACTGCAGCTAAGCCCGACAAAGCACCGTTGTGCACGTAGGGTGAGGTCAGAGCAACGTTTCGTAAGCTAGACGTGTGATATTTCCAGTGATCAGCTGGGATCTGAGTGATCTCATAGAGACCTAAATTACTGGTGATGGTTTGACCAAGAAATTTTTCTGTTTCCTACCATGAATTAAACTTATGATTGGGTCTTGATTGTCTACCTGATGAAATCTATCGCGCTGCCATTTCTTCTCTACAATCGGGCTCTACGTCAACTCCTGATGGGCGTGGCTAGCTTGATGATCATTCTCACCATTCCACTAGGCTGTATCCTGTCATGGTTGCTACTGAACGAACCGCTCACCCCTCCCCTGCTATTGGGTGGTTCGCTGGTTGTTCTTGGAGCACTGATTCCCCAGATTAGAGGGTTCCGTTCAAGAAGGCTTGCTATATAATCCGCGGTTCACACTTGGTCAAAGCATTCTTGTTCCAAGATCGTATTTCCGCGAGTCCTGAATTTTTGGGACGTTGATTACAATACAGAAAGGAATTCAGTCATGCTGGTTCGGCAGACGATTTTGGAAGACTGGCTATCCCAACTCTTCACCGTGGCTGGGTGTCCTGGAGAAGAAGCTCGCTTGATCGCAATTCACCTAGTGGATGCTGACGCTTCTGGGCATCCAAGCCATG
>JAQWOT010000063.1 GCA_029245725.1 SAR324 cluster bacterium
GCGAGGACACCTTGCCAGCACGTTTCTGGGAGCTCTTGCCTGCGGAGTGCTGTTTGGCTGTGCTCGACTACTTGGAGTTTCTGTGTGGGCAGCTTTGGCTGGAGCCTGGGCATTTGGAGCATCTGAGCACTTCTGGTCACAGGTGATCATTGCTGAAGTCTACACACTCAATGCTCTGCTCTTCTTTGCCACCTATCTACTGATTCTGAAAGCCTTGCAGGCAGCAGATTTACGAACATGGTGGTGGGGAGCCTCAATTTTCTTTGGGCTCAGTCTGGCTAATCATTACCCGCTGATGGCACTGGCTTTTCCGGGATTGCTGGTGCTCACCCTTCCTGTTTGGCGAAGTGTGCTACCTCGTCTTCCAGAATTAATCTTACTCAGCCTGTTGAGCGCTGCGTTACCATACGCAGGAATGGTCTGGCGCTCTCTACAAAATCCATCAATCAGCTTCTATGGTCCTATCGAAGGTTGGCAAGGTTTCTGGTTTTATTTCAGTCGCCAGGGCTATGCCAGTGTAGATGTCAGCCCCAGTGCTGGTTGGTGGGATCGCTTGGAATTTCTGCAATGGTTTGGCGTTGAAGCTTTCTGGCAACTGACCCCCTTGGGCTTTGGGCTCGCACTCTGAGGGTTGTGGAAACTGATGCAACAACTTTCCTTGACCGTGTCGGTCTCTGGGATGTTGATTTTCCTTAGCAACAGCGTATTGCTGTTATTCCTCCTAGCTTTTGACTTCGACTTCTTCAATATTGGTATCTTCCGCCCTTACTCCCTCGTGTGTTATGGCTTACTTGGTTTGTGGTTAGCCATTGGTTTGGATGATTTCATTCGTCATTTCGTCAAAAATCCTGAATTCCAAATTTTGGGAACCTTCATTATTGCTTTGCTGATCGAGAGTCTGCTGCTTTTTCAAAATCTTTCAAAGAACGATCGGTCTGCTGATAATTTTGCTGAACGACACGCTGAATTGATCTTCCAGCTACTCCCAGAAAACTCGGTATTCTTTGTCTATGGTGATTCGGAAACAGGACCGCTTGGCTACTATCATTATGTTGAAGAACAACGGCCTGATCTGGAATTAATTAGCCTGCAAGGCTTAGTCTATGGGAACCGCTTATTCCCAGTCCGTAGCTCTGTGCGCAGAAAGCAGGAAACACTTCGTCAGTTCATAAATAACAGCACTCGTCCTCTATTTTATTCAGTGGATTCTGAGAAGTTTTCACACGGCCAAGGAATCCGGCACTACGGATTTCTAAAGGAGGTTGTACGTGGAGGCAATCCAACTGCTCTGCAATTGGTATTTCGGCCTGAAGCAGAGGCTTACTTCAGAGAGTTGTTGCAACAGCAACCCAAGGATCGCTAGGAGAGATTTCATCGAAATAAGCTATTACATCAGTATGGAGACTTCCTTGGTTATGCCCTGCTCGGTGGTGATCCTGAACTTCAGAAAAAGATCCAGCCTCTCCTCCCTCTAGCTGAAAGTAACTTTTTCAGCCTGACCGGCATGATCGAGGTATTGATGACTCACCAAGCTCAGCCATCTCTACCTCAAATTGAAAGCTGGCTAGAACTCGCAGAGTCACTGCAAGATGAGACTCTCAACAAAGAACACCGGGGCTCGCTTTGCGTATCTAAAAGGCTTTGCAGCCTTTCTCGGTGGCCATCAGCAAGGGGCCATTGAAGCTTTCTACAAGTCTGCTCACATATATCCCCATCCTGAAAACGCCTCCCTATCGGCCCTCCAAAAACTTGGGCAACAAATCCCCGAATAGGGGAATATTCAGTGCATCCTCAAAAATAACAGAAACTCACTAACTGAATAGGATATGAGAAGCAAAACTTCGTTGCTGCTGTTATTCGTTTTAAGCCTGCTGCCCAATTGGCTGAAAGCTGAACCTATTGAGGGCTTTGGGCTTCATTTGAATGTAGGGGATCTACAAATCTCCAACTCCTCGACAGAGCAAAATCATGTGGAATCCTACGCCTACGGTGGCATCGTAGATTATCAGTGGACAGCTTCCAATTATTTCTCAGTGCGCTTGTTTGGAGGAGAACACATAGGCAGTGCCCAACAGCCTAACAAGCCTGATTACAATTACTTCAAGACAGGCCTGTTTGGGCTGGAAGCCCGTGTGTGGGCCGGTTCTTTCTGGTTTCTAGGAGTACACGCCGGCCAAGCTTACTTGACCTGGATTGAATCAATGGAGAGTTATACGGAAATCGCTTGGGCCAGCCAAAGTGGATACGGTGTGGGCTTTGAATCCGATGACGGCTGGACCTTTACGATCTACACACAAAAGACCGGGACCATGGAATTTGAGGATCTTCCAGATCAGGAAGTCGAAGGAACCCGTCTTGAGGCAGGCTATCGTTGGAAATGAAAGGCAACAGCCGAGAAGTAGCTGATTAAAGCAGAAATTCAACCCTCAGAACAATCGGCTGCTTAGTGGAAGGTACGAATTTGGCGAGGAGATTCTTTGAACACTGTCTTGGGCATAACAGGGATCGACTGTGAGGCTGCGTACTGGTCTAATTGCATACGCAGGGCTCTCAAATCACTATAAGGTCTTGGCTGTCTGTTGAGTTGTTGGCTGATCGCCAGAACCTCCTGAATTCTTTTCTGTTCTTCCCAATATTCCTCAGTTGGAGGATAAGGATTGAAGGGCTTGGCTCCCAGCAAAAATAGAGTGGTTACAGAAATCAGCAGCAATTTCAAAAGTCTGGACATCGTGTTCCCTGTTCCTCAAAACGATTCTCAAGGGGGTCGTGACGTCCTGTCTTGTAGCCAGCTTCATCCTGAAGAAAGCTTTTTTGTAGTCTTCCTTACTGTGGACTCATCTTCAAGCAAACTTGAGCCCATCTAATCAAAACCACTTAGAGACTGATAAAAAACCAGGTTATTCATCCATGAATTCAAATCTTTGACTGCTCCACTTGACTGTAGAACAACTGTAGTTCGTGAAACTGACTACTTCAACAACGTTTAAAGGATGTTATGAAATACCTGATAGTAATTTTAATGGCTTTGCTCTGCTGGACAACTGCATCCTTTGCCCAAAAGCTTGGACCGGTAGGAAAGCAAATGCTTCGGGAGTATTCAACAAAGGGTGAACTCACTTACTGGAGTTCGGTAGATACAGAGTGTCCGTTCTACAGTGATTTGAATCTAAACCAAATCATTCGAGAGAGGATTTTAAAGCAGAACATTCGGCCTGCTTTTCATAAGAACAAACAACTGAGGAAAGCCCGAGTCTATGTGAAGGTTCACTGCTATTTCAAAGACTTCACTGTGATTACTGCGGATTTTGAACTCCAACTTGGATACGACCTAGCTGACCAAGTACGCCTTGGCTATTCCTCTGAGGTTTTCCTGCTGAATCATCCCATTCAAAAAATCAAAGTTGATATCGAGTCCATAGTGGATGAAAAGGTAGCTGAGTACGCAGCGGCACATTTGGAGGGTGCTGTTGCTCGGCAATCTACTTCGAGCAGCGCACAGCAATAATTAGACACGTGTTCACTTTCGAAGACTCTTTGTTGGAGTCGCTGCCCAATCAAATATTCTCAACCAATAAACTTCTTCAACAATCTTTATCACTGATCTCTCCGTTGGGAAGGATCGTGTTACAGAAAGTCGCACCGCGCAGGATCGCGTAACTCAGATTGGCATCTCGCAGGTTGGCCTCCCTCAGATCAGTTTCTCGCAGATCCGCATTCCTCAAGTTGGCCCGAGACAAATTAGCCCCCCTCAAATCGGCATAACTCAAGTCAATGTCCGGCAACTTTGCCGCTGACAAATCACACCGGCTGCAGACGATCCTTTCCTTCTGCTTGGCTACCTGCTTCAGCAAGCTATCCACATCCGACGGGGTAAAACCAAGAATCGGGGACACTACAATTAAGAACGTTATCGGTGTGATAAAAAACATCTTCATCGCACGAACCCCATTTTTAATTGCGTGAGCAGGTCAAATTTTCTATGAATTACTAGTGTCTCAAGAGTTATTTGGGAGGGAGGCCTGTGCATCCAAGTCTCTTCGATAGTACTTGTTTCCACTTCCCCAATCTTGTGGCAGTGCTTCTCTCATCTGCATCAGGTTCGGTTCTATTTCAGGATAAGTCGAAAAATACTGTTCACTTCGCTGAAGTTGCTGAACAGGCGGAGGAGTGTAGGTTCCTGGAGGAACTGGGTGCCTCTCTGTCCAGAGATACTCGAGGTGTTTAGAGTCACATCCAGACAAAATAAGGGTCGCGCCAACCAAGTATAAAAGTGATTTCCTCACTATATCTCTCCATCGTTTGAGGTGATCAGAATTGATGTGCTTCAAATAATAGCAGTACATATATAACTAGATATTCAATCTTTTTTTGGCAACTTACAACTCTCTACTTCATGTCCACTCTACAATTATCTTGCCGATTACCCACCAATTCTCCTGTTTGCTGAACCACATCAGTTGGATTGACAGAGGCCAAAATATAAACGTAATTCCCTCAACTTCACTCTGAAGCAGGAAATTCAGAGCCAGACAAGGAGCCGAACATTGATCGGAGCATTCTACCCCAAAGAGACTCCTCTCACATGGAAGCCGTTCTTCTCGATTGAATCGGCAGGTCACGCAATTCCGGTTTTAATTTCCTACGGTCTGATTGAGTTATGAGAGAGAGGGGATCGGGGGAGGCGCTGAATCTGGACCGAAACCAAGACTTTGGTCCAGATTCACAAGGCACTACTGATCGGAGAGTTGGCTACACAAAAAGCTGCAGCGCAGCAGGTCGACGATACAATGCAATAGAAATATCAGAGTTTTCTCTCGTAGGGTGCTTGACCACCAGTCAACTCAAGATTTATCTTTGAAATATTATTGTTCAGCGCACTCATCCCCCAATTTGGTCCCATTGGGCCATCAATAAAGTCTTGGAAATCAGCTTCTGAAATTCCCTCCTTCGCTTCCCATATACAAAACATCGGGCCTTCTTGTGCAACAGGCATGAAGGAATGATTGTAAAACCCCAATTCCATACAATCTTGAACGTACTTACCCATCGCAGGTTGATCACTCATTAGCTCACCAGTTTTTTGCCACCACTGACCAGCCTTACCGGGCTTCACATAGTGGTGAACCAGAAAGAATTGAGATCCCATAATTTGTATTCCAATAGTGTAGTTAATGAATGTTTTGACCAAATCATCAAAATACCGAAATAATCATCATAAATCTACTCAAGCAGCATTCATCGTTGCAGCCATTTTCTGTGAGTCATCAAAGATATGAAATTCAGCAATTTTACTATTTTCGATCTTGTAAAAATGTCCAAAATCAGCAGTCATTTTTCCTGAACCCACCGCAGTTGCATGCAGCATCGCAAATACGTGATCACCTTCAGCGATGATGTTCACCAACTCAATTTTGAATTCATCATAAAGCTGTGGCACCTGAGACAGAGCGCTCATCCAATTATCTGGACCATGATAAGTTCCGGATAATTTATGGATCCCATTTACTTTAACTACTGCATCTTCGGCATACAGAGTGCGAAAAGTTGTCATATCTCCGGTTGTAAAACATTCATAGTTTTTCTGAACTACTTCTTTTGGTGTCATACAAACTCCATCTAGGGTGAAAACTGTACTAGTGATAGGGCAAATCCCAGCCGAATAGGCTAGAACTCCTCAAAGGCTACTCACTAAAAACATATTATCAATCTATTAGTTGGATAGATTTTTTAGATTAGAGTCAAAGAACCTGATTCTATTAGGTTTAAAAATTGTCCCTCAAACTACCTGTCTGCACCCAAACGAAGAGAAAAGAGAGAAATCTGTTTTGTAGAGCTAGTGACAGCAACGCCCATTATTTTAGGTACTCTCTAGAGCACTTAGACGCAATAGCCAATTTTGCCCTCACTTGAATGAAACCCGGAGCCCAGACACCAGAATACGATGCCTTATCTGATGAAATGCGGCAGCTTGGAAAATTCAGAGCCACATGAAAAGAACTAAGAACTAAGAACTAAGACGGCGGGAATGATAGTGGATCAGAGCTGATCATCGAGGTAGCTTTGCAGGGTGTTTGCGGTGCCATGCTGCCATAGGTGCTGCAGGGCATTTTGGAAGCTTTGTTGGAAAGCTTTAGACTCTGAGAGATCGCCAAAGACGTCCTGTAATTCCAGGAAGGCCAGCGGTTCAGATTTAGATCTTTCGGCCAGCGTTCGTAGTCGATCCGCCTGACTGTCCTCTGGTTGCATGTCTTTCCCTCCCTCAGAGAATCCTCCCCAGTATCGACACCAAAGCGCAGACTCCAAGGCCAAACCAGTTACAGAGGTGCCTGCCTGTAAGCGATCTCGAGTGGAGGGTAGCACAAACTTGGGTTGTCGGTTGGAACCATCAAAGCAAAGTCGAGCAATCGTATCCCCAATTTTTGGATTGGCAAACCGCTCTAGAACCAACTGAAGATAAGCTTGTAGATCAGTATTTGGTACAGGGGGAACTGACGGTAAGATCTCCTCTGTCTCCATCTTCTCCAAGTAGCGGCAGATTAGCGGATGCGCCATTGCCTCGTGGACAAAGTGTTGGTCCAGCAGAGCTCCCACATAGGCAATTGAAGCATGTCCTGCATTCAAAATCCTCAGCTTCATATGCTCATAGGGAGTCACGTCCGGCACGAAAGTCACCCCAACAGTTTCCAATTCTGGACGCCCTAGCGGAAAGTGATCTTCCAAGACCCACTGAATGTAATTTTCACAGAAAACTGGCCATCCGTCCTCAATACCAAACTCCTCCTGCAGAATACTTCTTTCCCGATCAGAGGTAGCGGGTGTAATGCGATCCACCATTCCATTGGGAAAAGCAACCTCACGCTCAACCCAGGCGGCCAATTTGGAATCTTGCATTTCGGCAAGACCAACCACAGCGTTGCGGGTGACATTGCCGTTGTGCAGCAGATTATCGCAGGACATCACAGTAAAGGGCGCAATGCCTCTCGCCAAACGGGTACGCAAACCAGCCAGAATCAACCCAAAGGCTGTAGTCGGTGTCTCTGGATTTGCTGCATCCTGTTCTAATGTGGGTTGATCTGGATCGAACTCTCCCGTTGCTGGATTAATGAAGTAGCCTCCTTCCGTGACCGTCAATGAAACAATCCGGATGCTTGGGTCTGCAAGCCTCTCAATGTTTACAGGATCTCCTGGTGGGAGAAAATCGATCATCGATCCCGTTATGGTTGCTTTGTAACCAGCAGCCGATTGCTCCACGACTGTAGTCAGGTAGTCCTGCTGCGCCAGGGTTTGACCCATCACACGATCACCAGGCATCACACCTGTACCAACCAGAGCCCAGTCAAGAGATTTGCCAAGTCGGAACAGTTGGTCCAGATAGACCGCTTGATGTGCCCGATGAAAATTGCCCACACCAATGTGGATAATCCCCGGCTTGAGCTGCTTAGGAGAATAGTTGGGAACTGAGATCTGCGATGGAAATGAGGGCAAGACTGCCCGAGAGAGTCGAATAGTCATGAAAATTTTGGAAGGTCAACTCATCCAATTGCCACCATCGACGTTGAACGTCTGCGCTGTAATATAGTCAGCATCAGCAGAAGCCAAGAAAACTGCCGCTCCTTCGATATCATTGGGACTTCCCATCCGGCCTAGAGGAACAGCCTCACCAACCAGTCGTTTCTTTTCACCAATGGGTCGGTTTTCATAGCGCGCAAAGAGGCCATCGACCGTTGCCCACATCGGAGTGTCGATCACTCCAGGGGCAATGCCATTAACGTTGATATGATGCGGAGCCATCGCCAGTGCTGCTGATTGAGTATAGCTGTAAACAGCCGCCTTGGTTGCACAGTAGTGAGCTACCAGGGCCTCCCCACGTCGACCTGCTTGAGAAGAGAGGTTAATGATCTTACCACTGATGCCTTTCTCAACCATGTGGGCCGCAGCCGCTTGCATCATGAAGAACATTCCCTTGACGTTAATATCGAAGAGCCGATCATAACTTTCTCGAGAAGACTCCAGTAGTGGAGCCATCTCAAAGATTCCTGCATTATTGAAAAGGATATCAACTTGGCCAAACGCTTCAGCTGCTGCTTGAATCGTCTGATCAATATCCATCTGTTTAGTCACATCCATACCGACCGCCAAGGCACTGCCGCCAGTCGCTTGAATTTCCTTCGCGACAGCTTCCGCTAGCGACAGCTTTACATCTGCGACAACACAGCGTGCTCCTTCCTGAGCGTAGCGCAAAGAGACAGCACGACCGATACCGCCACCGCCACCTGTAATGATTGCTGTCTTGCCTTCCAGTTTCATCGAATTGCCTTCCCGTTGTTGTCAAATTTATGAATTTTGTCCTCTTCCGGACTAAGATAGATGGTTTCACCGTAATTTAGCTGAACTTCCCCATCGGTACGAACCGTTAGTGGAGCTTGCTGGCCTTCGACATTAACATGCAAGAAGGTGTCTGAGCCCAAATGCTCCGACACTCCAACCTTGCCTGTCCATAGTCCTGAAGACTTGGAAATTTGAACGTGTTCAGGGCGAACTCCAATCGTTGTTGCATTGTAGCGACTGGCTTCTCCACCATCGAGGAAGTTCATTCTGGGAGCACCGATGAAGCCCGCTACGAAAAGATTATCCGGTGCGCGGTAGAGATCCATAGGACTACCCACCTGCTCAATATTGCCATGATCCAGCACTACGATCTTATCGGCCATCGTCATTGCTTCCACCTGATCGTGAGTGACATAGATCATCGTTGTCTTTAATTGCTGGTGCAACTCCATGATTTCAAGACGCATATTGATCCGGAGAGCAGCATCCAAGTTTGAAAGTGGTTCGTCGAAAAGGAAGGCTTTCGGTTGGCGTACAATCGCTCGACCAATCGCAACGCGCTGACGCTGCCCACCAGAAAGCTGGCGAGGCTTACGCTCTAGATATTCACTCAGGTTAAGGATCTTGGCGGCCTCTTGGACTTTTGCAGCGATCTCACTCTTCGGCATGCTTGCCATCTTCAGTGGGAATCCGATGTTCTCGCGCACACTCATGTGCGGATACAGGGCGTAGGACTGAAAGACCATTGCTAATCCACGCTTGGCAGGTGCAAGGTTGGTCATATCCTGACCATTGAATTCGATCCTGCCTTTAGAAACTTCCTCCAAGCCAGCAATTAGTCGCAACAAGGTGGACTTACCGCTACCAGAAGGACCAACGAATACGACAAACTCTCCTTCATTGACCTCAAGATCTACTGAAGGAATGACTAATACATCCCCAAACGATTTGGAAACGCCTACTAAATTAATG
>JAQWOT010000064.1 GCA_029245725.1 SAR324 cluster bacterium
CAGAGAGAAATTATTCAATTGGAATGGAACTCTGTTGACCTGAAGGATGGATTTGTAAGGCTGAGAGCAGCTCAAACCAAAACGGATGAAGCTCGCTCTGTTCGGCTATCACCTCAGGTAATTCAAATGTTGGGCGGCATATCAAGTACACTGCAGCCGAGAAACGTATTCCTCTCGGCAACCCAAAGACCAATTCTACGTTGGGGATCATACCAAAAGAAGGTTTGGAACGAGTCTTTGAAAAGGGCAGGAATTGAGGATGCCGTTTTTCATGATCTACGACATGACTTTGTCACTAAGGCGATGCGCAGTGGGAATGCCTCACACGTGGTGATGAAGCAAGTAGGGCATAAGTCTGATGCGATGCTGCGAAGGTATCAACTCATAGATGAGCGGGACTTGCTTGATCTTAAGTTCTCACCTGAGCCCCAAAAACTCACCGAAACAAGCTGATTTTTACGTGGGCGTATACGTGGGCAACAGCCGATTTTGATAGGGTAAATTGGAGTAAAAAGAAGGAACGAAGAGGGAGAAAAATCAGCCTCTAAGCCAGAGAAATCCAGGGATAGGGGTAGGTTGAAGTAAGATGAAGTAATTACAATTAAAGTTGTGAAATGGTGGAGGTGGCGAGAGTCGAACTCGCGTCCTGATATGCTTTCCCACGAAGCGCTACAAGCTTAGTCGAAACTTATCGTTTTCACAGTCGGTGTCGGCAATCGACCGCCTCACGACTGTACACTTCCATTTGATCTCATCTGACCGTCAGAAGCCCAGCCAGACCAGCCCAAGTAAAGGGTTACACCTCAACGGAGGCCCTCGGGCCTACCTCCGCGAGACGCCTACTCAGGCAGCGATTGCTGCGTGAGCCGGAGCGTAGTCGCTGTTGTTTGCAGCTATAATTTTGATGACCGTATTTACGTGGACGTTCATCACCCACGGCTTGCTCTCAGTGAGTTCCACACCCAGTCGAATACCGGGACACCCCCACAACAGACTTCTTAGGCTAGCAGCTTTGTGGATTTGTGCCACTGAAATCATCCAGCTTGTGCGGAAGGGAATCGTCCTTGTTCCTTGGTCAGTGCTGCAGTGAACCTGGGCTCGAGTGGTGTTGTGCAAGTCCCCCAGACCCTTTGGGGCCTTGGTGTTCTACCCAACAGAGCACCACGACTTGTGTAGCAATCGTGGCTAGGAGGCTACCTCCTGCAGCGCCTGCACGACGTACTGGGGCAGGGCGAAAGCTCCCTGGTGAATCGCCGGATTGTAGTAGCGAGTCTGCAGCTTTGCAACTTGGAAGCGTTCTGCCAACGTGCTCAGGGGCACTTGACGATATGCCGGGTTGTCGCTGCCCCAGGCAAAGGTCATGATGCCCCCGACATAGGTCGGTACCGCTGCACCATAGAAGGTGGCATCGGCAAAGATGGGCCGCAGGCGCTGGTAAGTGTCACGTACCTCCTGGAGCTGCATGTAGCAGACACCGTTCTGGGTTGCCAGGATTCCTCCCGGCTTGAGGCAGTGATGGCAGTTGGCATAGAAACCCTTGGTGAACAAGGCTTCTCCTGGACCTACGGGATCGGTGGAATCGGAGATGATCACGTCAAAACCAAGTGAGGTCTCCTGGACAAACTGCAGGCCATCGGCAATCACGATCTCTACCCGTGGATCCTGAAAGGCCCCCTGGGAATGCTGTGGCAGGAAACGCTCCGACATCTCGATCACGGCCTGGTCGATCTCCACCTGCACGACTCGCTTGACGTTCGGATGTCGCACCACTTCTCGCAACATGCCTCCGTCTCCCCCTCCGATGATCAGCACCTCCATGGCTTGACCATGCGCCAACAGTGGCACATGGGCCATCATCTCGTGATAGATGAACTCATCAGCCTCGGTTGTCTGGACCACACCATCCAGGGCCATCACTCGACCGAAGCAGGGGTTTTGGAAGATAATCAGGTGCTGGTGCTCTGTGCGTTGTTCAAAGAGCACCTCGGTGATCTCCAGGTGTTGGCTGTAGCCCTTGTAGAGCTTCTCGCTAAATGTCTCCATAGCTCCCTGTATGTCCCCGCAACAGCTCCTGCACCTGGAATTGACCGGGCTGAAAATGAGTTCGCAGCACCTCGACCGCCAGCTCTGGTTTGGCATCACCGCACATGAAGATGTCGAAAGCCGCAAATTGACGCTCCGGCCAGGTATGCACGCTGATGTGTGATTCAGCCAGCAC
>JAQWOT010000065.1 GCA_029245725.1 SAR324 cluster bacterium
TCCAATTTTTTGATAAGAGAGTACGATAGCCATGCTTGAGAAATCAAAAATGGTGCTGCAAACTGAAATGCCCTTTTTTGTGGGCATGGTGAAGTTCGGCTAAACTTTTTGGGCAACCCCCCATTTTTCTCGACCAAGAGATAATTCACTTCAGAATTGGAGAACCGCATGAAAGCAGTTGGTTTTCAACAACCCGGACCGATTGAACGGCAAGATGCACTGCAAGATATCACTCTGGGAAAACCTGTAGCACATGGAAGAGATCTGCTGGTTGAGATCAAGGCGGTTTCTGTCAATCCTGTCGACACAAAGGTTCGGGTCAACCGTCAACCACAACCGGATAGCTGGGAGATCCTAGGGTATGACGCGGTAGGAGTTGTCAACGTGATTGGGCCTGAGGTGGAGTACTTCAAAGTAGGAGATGAAGTTTTTTACGCGGGGGTCATCAACCGACCTGGGACCAATAGCGAATTCCATTTGGTAGATGAGCGGATTGTTGGTAGAAAGCCAGCAAACCTGAGTGATTCTGAGGCAGCAGCATTGCCGCTAACAGCAATTACAGCCTGGGAGATGTTGTTTGACCGACTGGAGGTGCAACGCCCAACGGTAGAAGGTGGTAAGTTGATCCTAGTGATTGGCGGAGCTGGGGGTGTTGGTTCGATCACCTTGCAACTCTTGAGGGCAATGACTGATTTGACAATTATCGCTACTGCCTCTCGCCCAAGGACAAAACAGTGGGGCATCGATTCAGGGGCCCATCATTTGATTAATCACAGTCAGTCTCTGGCTTCACAGATTGAGGCATTGGGATTGGGTAAGCCAGGATTTGTATTTTCCACTACATAAACGGATCTTCACTACAATGACATTGTTGAACTGATTGCCCCACAGGGCCGTTTTGGTCTGATCGATGATCCTCCAACATTGGATGCGAAGCCACTGAAGATGAAATCCATCTCACTCCATTGGGAACTGATGTTCACCCGACCACTCTTTAGCACTCCGGATATCGAAGAGCAACGTACTCTACTGAATCAAGTTGCTGATCTTGTGGAAGCTGGAAAGATTCGTTCTACTGCGACCGAAGTTATTGGTAAAATCAACGCTGCCAATCTCAAAAAGGTTCATGCCCAACTTGAGAGCAAAACGACCCGGGGTAAGATCGTTCTCGAGGGATTCTGATTTAATTTCAGAACCAACAAGTCCACTTCCCAAATCCAAGAGCAAAACTCCAGCATTCTCTCACCAAAAAATGTCAGCACCACTTGCCTTTGAAAGCCAATCTACTTGGTACGAAGCTCCGGCGGAGCGTCAGCCTGTCGGAGAGCCTCTCTCTGGTTCAGTAGAGACCGATGTCTGCATTGTGGGAGCAGGCTTGGCGGGTCTGTTTCTCGCTAAGGAACTAACAGAACGCAATCGCCCAGCCCTGATCATTGAAGCTCGCCGAATTGGAGCGGGCGCTTCTGGTAGACATGGTGGCTTTTGTAGCCCAGGTTGGGCGTGCCGGGAAGCACAAATTGAGGAGCGGGTGGGACTTGTCAAGGCCAAGGCTCTGTTTGATCTCTCTCATGAGGGCTGTCAGATTGTCAAGGATGTGTTGACCACTGCGGATGTTTCTTACACTTCCGGTATTCTTCATCCCTCCACTTACAGCAACGCAGACGGTTTACTGAGGACACAAGAGAGAATGGACAAGGATTTTGGTTACCAGTTGGAGTTCCTCGACTCTGACATGGTCAAGGGTCTGCTGGATACCTCCCAGTACTACCAGGCCTGGTGTGATCCAAAGGGTTTTCATTTCGATGCCTTGGAACTCTGCCTGTTGCTTGGAGAAGCTTTGCAAAAACAAAGTGTGCCAATCTATGAAGAAACCTTGATGAAGCAGTTCCAACGGACCTCATCTGGCTGGGAAGTGACAAATCAGCAAGGAACTGTGCGTTGCAAGCATCTGGTCTTCTGCTGTGGCGGCTATGGAGGAAAAGAGTTTGCCAAGCTGCGTACCAAGTTTTGCCGATCACGACCTATGTTGTCGTCACCCGACCACTCGGTAAGAAACTCCAACAGGCTATCCGGACAACCGATGGCATTTCAGATGGGCGTCGTGCTGGCAATTACTATCGGATTGTTAAGGGAGATCGCCTATTGTGGGATGGAGACATCACTGCCTTTGGAGAGGTCAACTCAACCCGTATCTCTGAAAAAATGAGTCGTGATTTAGCTAGCGTCTACCCCCAGTTGGTTGATGAATCTGGTTCCATTCCTGTCGAGTATTCGTGGTCCGGCTTGATGGGTTACGCAGAGCATATGATGCCACAATTGGATCACTCGAAAAAGATCTCTGGGCCTGCACCAGCTTCGGGGGACATGGTGTCAACACAGCACCTATCGGAGCTCGACTCGTAGCAGAAGGACTCTGTGGTATATCAGAGCGCTGGCATGCTTTTGAACCCTTCGGCTTTCCCTGGAATGGTGGCTTCCTCGGACCCTTCGCTGTTGAATCGTCCTACCGTAAAATGCAACTTGGTGATCACTGGCGGGCCCTCCGTTCCCGTTAGTGAGAGCTGCCAAAATTGCCTCTGATCTAATCTAACCAATTTGCAAATTGATTTGGATTCAACGCAGTCTGAGACCCCGTGCCAACTGGGATTGGAAGGACTACGTCAGTGGTGGGTGAAGGGTTTTCCTCAAAAAAATCTCAACAAGAAGTTTAAATTCAATTTGATAGTAGATATGCACTCAGGAGAGTATCTTAATTTTCCTAAAATGAATCAATCTCACTCTTGAGTAAGGCAGATAAATGAAATACCGAAAACTGGGCAAGACAGGGTACGAGGTGAGTTCGATTTCCATGGGTTGTTGGGGAATCGGGGGGCAGTGGGGTCCCATCGAAGAAGCACAGGTGATCCGTACGATTGAGGCAGCCATCGAGGTAGGCGTCAACCTGTTTGATACTGCAGATTCCTATGGTCTTGGGCAGAGCGAGTTCTACACGGGCAAGGCTTTACAGAACAAGCGCGACAAAGTCTTCATTGCGACCAAGGTTGGCAATTGGGGCAGAAGGGTTGGGGATCCGGTAGGGTTGAAAACCATTCACAGCATCATCAATTGCTGCCATGCCAGCTTGTATCGACTCGGCACCGATACATTGATCTCTACCAGTGCCATGTCGGGACTCCAGAAAACCCAGAAATCTTTGTGGAGGCTTTTGAGTTGCTCAAGCAGCAGGGGAAAATTCGTCATTATGCGATTTCAACAAATGATTTGGAAGCTCTGAAGGCCATCAACGTGGCAGAGAACTGCGCTGCCTGCCAGATTGATTATTCGGTATTGAGCAGAAGCGCAGAAAAGGACATCCTGCCCTATTGCCTACAAAACAACATTGGAGTGCTGTTGCGTGGTCCAATTGCGCAAGGTCTGTTGGCGGACAAGTTTGGCCCAGAGACTCGTTTCACGGATTCGGTTCGTCAGAAGTGGAATCCGGATGGGGATCAACGAGCAAAGTTTCTTGGTGAGTTAGAGAAAGTGACGCAGCTGAGGGAGTTGGTGACTCCTGAGCAGAGCATGCTTGATTTGGCATTGCAGTTTGTGCTGGCCAATCCTGCGGTCACCTGCCCCATTCCTGGAATGAAATCCCCGGAACAAGCCAGGTTGAATGTCGTGGCCTTCGACTGCGAGTTGGATGCAGAGACCCTGCGTAGAATTGATGAAATCTGTCCACCAGAAGCTTGAGGTAAACTATCACTGGCCCCGCTGACGCAAGATCTCGTTCCGAGTGTCCCTGCTCATTGGAGAGACACTCTTCAGCCAGAATTCTTCATAAGAATCTGGGGCCAGTTGTTGCCAAAGGAAAAAGGGGGCAACCAGACCGACCAGGATCAGAGCAACTACCCACAAGGCTCTGAAAAGATCACGCAAGGGTGACTCGTTGCTTGAACAGGCAAACAGCTACATCCCAACTGGCTGGGTCAGTCAACAGATCGCCTCAATCAGATAGGGGCCCGGTGCAGAGAATCCATGATTCATCGCCTGTTGAAGTTCTTCAGCCGTTTCCACACGGACGCCTTCCACGCCCATTCCCGCTGCCATCTCCACCCAGTTCAAGTAGGGATTTTCCAAGTCAAAGAGTCGACGGGTATTTTTTCCTGGCTGAGCGCCGACATTACGAAGTTCACCATGGAGAATAGCGTAGCTGCGATTGGCATAAATCACCGTGGTCACATTCAATTGCTCACGGGCCTGGGTCCAGAGTGATTGTAACGTGTACATAGCGCTGCCATCTCCAGATAGACTAAGCACTGGACGATCCCGACAGGCTACCGCAGCTCCCGTTGCTAAGGGCATACCCTGACCGATTGATCCACCGGTGATGAAGAGCCAGTCATGGGGAGGACAACCCTTGGTGAAATCCAGCAGATTGCGACCCATGCTGATCGACTCATCACTGACGATTGCTCCTTCGGGTAGTACGTTTGCGACTACCGCCGAGATCGTATCGCTGTCCAGCTTTCCAGATGGTATCTCAGGAAGATCGGACGGTTGGCGCTGGATTTCTGCATTCTCAGCACCCAGCATTTTTGCAAGATCGACGAGCGCTTGTGGACCATCCTCGGGGACTGTCGCCAGTGTATGGATCTGACAATCCTCGGACAGCAGTAAGCTGGGCTTGTTGGGGTAAGCAAAGAAGGCGACCGGTGGCTTGGTGTTGACCAGAATCGCATGCTTGAAACGCTTGGTCGCATCGAGAGCGACGTCGACAACATATGGCATCCGGGGAACGTGCACTTTTCCTACCCCTCTTTGGATTCGAGCGGCAGCAAACTCGGTCATCAGGCTGACTCCAGAGTGACTCACCAACTTCCCAGCCCACTCCAAGGATGATTCACGCAGGGTCTTTCCACCGAGGAGGATCAAGACGTCTTCTTCCTTACGAATAACCCGGGCACAATGTTCCAGCGCTTTCTTCGATACTTTCCTGACAGCTCGAACGGCAGGTACTGGAGGAGCTTGCTTGAATTCACCAGCATCTTGCCACGCAGCATCTGCTGGCAGGACCAGTGAGGCGATGCAGCCGGGAGCCTTCTGTGCTTCAGCGATCGCTTGAGCTGTCGTGGCAGCCACCTCCGTAGGATTGCGAGCAGTTTTCACCCAGTCCGACATGGGCCGTGCAATTCCTTCGATATCTGCATTTAGGGGAGCATCATGCTCGATGTGGTAGGTAGCGTGTTCCCCGATGACGTTGACCATCGGTGTG
>JAQWOT010000066.1 GCA_029245725.1 SAR324 cluster bacterium
AGGTGGCAGTGGCAGGTCCCCAATGATTACCCCAAGGCTGCCGCAGATCTTCTCTTCAGAAACGGCCTCGTTGATTCCAAGCAAGACTTCCTGCTGATCTGCCTCAGCCAGCAGGGTAAGCCCCTGAATCCTAAGAGCACCTCCATCGCAGATACCAGCAATGCAATGGAAATTGTTGAAAAATTGCTCAATCCCATCCTCAGCGCCTAATTAGCGCCTGTTTCAATTCCCTGCTTCAGCCTGCTTTCTACCTGGTGTAGCAGAGAATTAACCGCTCCGACTTGCCGCTTATTCCCCGCCTATACAAATCATTGGCTCCTGTTCAAAATGCAGTTCTTGGTTTCAACAACTGATTCCAAGTAATTTCCATAATCTCCATCTAGGAGTCTTTGATGACACACAACAAAACTGATCCAGGAAACTGGGTCCGCCTGGCCGATTACATTCGTTCGGGGAAGAGTCCCATTGATATGCGCTGGTTGGTCTTCCACCGGCGTGAGGCAATGCGGCAGTTCGGATGCCTACTCAAGTTGGGCAAAGGCATCTTAATCGACCACGATCGACTGATGGCCTATCTCGAAGAACTGGATCGCCGCAAAGAAGGGATCGTGCCGAAGCTCAGCTAGGGCGCTCTCCCCGAGGAGCGGGGGTTCAGTTATCAAATGGCCCCGGGTGATTAGAGTTTTGTAAACTCCGGCGCCTGGGGTCGTGCAAGCGGATGAATATTATCAGGTAACGTATGAATGTCTTTGACAAAAAAGTCCTAAAGCAAGGGCAAAAGAGCTGGTCTGATCCAGCACTACTAAAGCCTGAAGACTCCTCAGTCGAGTCTTCTGCCAAGCTAGCAAAAAAACGGGAGCATGCACCCCACTCTGATTGGCGTCAACGACGAGATGCAGCGATTAGGCGCTATCATCAACTTGGCCTCTGTCCTATACCCCTCAAAGGCAAGCGGCCCTACCAAAAGGGCTGGCAGGCACAAGAGCAGTACCAGGAGTTGAGTGCTGAAGCAATCCTTCAACGCTTTGGACCCAGCGACAATGTTGGGCTGCTGCTGGGTATCCCCTGGAGGCAGAGGGGACTCTTCCTACGTGGGATTGATTACGATGATCTCGATCTATGGGAAGAGCACATGGATTGTGCTGGCGATCGGGAGGGCTACGGCTGGTTACTCAGCGGTCCACTGGTGCGGACCGGAAATGACAACTCCCATCACTATATACTGAGTGACTCCTCTGAAAAATTTGTCTTTCAGGGCAAAGAGAGCACGGAGCACGGGGGCGAGATCCAGGGGGCAGGGACTCAACTGGTGGCCCCACCTTCGATCCACCCTGATACCGGCGAAGAATATCGCTGGATCCATGAGGACTGGGAGGACTTGGTGCTGGTTTCCCAGCAGCAACTGCAGGAGAACTATCACCCCAAGACCAGCAAATCAAAATTTACTGCGGCAATTCAGCCGGCCCAACGCAAGCGACCGCTCTTCAGCAGCAGTGACGCTGGAGACTTTAGTGCTCCCCCAACCCTCTACGACTACAGCAGTATTGACTGGATCGCACTCTTCGTTGAGCGCGGTTGGTTTGTCCGAGACAATGGGGACCATGTGACTGTCCTATGCCCCAACAAGGCTCAGCACACCAATGGCAGCGATGGGACAAGTTCCACCGTCATCCTGCGTACGCCTGGTGGAGGGCAAAGATTCAATTGTAAGCATGGACACTGCGAACACTTGAGTGACCGCGACCAGCTGATTGAGCTACTCGGTGGGCCCTCTGTTTTAGAAGGCTTTGCGAAGAAATTGTCAGCTAATTCCGAATCGACTGCGATCGAAACAAAGCTTTCGGTTACCCACTGGCTCCGCCTTGACCCACGCAATGGGCTCTATCACATTCGGCAACCGGAAGCTGCCAAGGCTTTCCGGGCTACAGGGGTCCAACTCAATGACCCTGAACTTGAGCAGAAACTGCTGCACTTCCTGGAGAAACCACCTGGGGGAGAGCCTGTCGGTGATACCCTGAGTGCAAGAATACTGACCGATGTCCTCAAGCTGGTGCGTACTGACGGTGGTTGGGGGACCAGGTTGAGGCTTCAGAGTGCCAGCAAACTCCCATTGGAAGCCATTGACTGGCTCTGGCAGGGATGGCTGGCCAGGGGCAAGTTTCACCTGCTGGCTGGCTCCCCTGGGACAGGCAAGACCACCCTGGCAATGGAAATGGCTGCCATCATCAGCAGGGGTAGGACCTGGCCGGAAGGGGCCAACTGTGCCCCAGCTAATGTTTTGATTTGGTCTGGTGAAGACGACCCGCAAGATACCCTGGCCCACGACTGGTGCTTGCCGAAGCGGACCTCGAAAGAATCTACTTCGTCAATGAGGTCCATGATGGCCAGGGAAGCCGCAGTTTTGATCCGGCAACAGACCTAAGGCTCTTGGAGATGGAACTGAAGCAAATCGGAGGGGTCAGCCTGCTGATCGCTGATCCAGTCGTCTCGGCGGTCACCGGAGACTCCCACCGTAATACCGAGGTGCGAAGAGCCCTGCAGCCGCTGGTTGACTTAGCATCGGTCTATGGCTGTGCGGTGCTGGGAATCACCCACTTCTCCAAGGGGACACAGCTACGAGAACCACTGGAGCGGGTGACCGGGTCGATTGCCTTCGGCGCACTGGCTCGCATTGTCCTGGGGACCGTCGTGGTGCCTGGAGATCTGGCACAAGCCAGTCAAAGGATGTTGCTAAGACTCAAGAGCAATATTGGTGTCGACAAAGACGGCTTCAGCTATGACCTGCAGCAGTTGGAACTGCCTAATCATCCTGGTATCTCCAACACCAAGGTTGTTTGGGGAGCAGCTGCAGTGGGTTCTGCACAGCAGATCCTCGGTGCAGCAGAGGAGCAGAGGAAGGAGTCCGGGGCCGGCCAGTCGGCTCTGAATGAGGCAAAAGACTTTCTCAGGGATTTATTGGCTGCTGCCCCAATGACAGCAAAGGAAGTCAAGCAGGTGGCCCA
>JAQWOT010000067.1 GCA_029245725.1 SAR324 cluster bacterium
GGACAGCGGAGGAGACCTGGAACCAATTTCAGGCAAAGTTCGAAGCAAATTGGGTTGCACACGAACGGGAAACTTCCAATAGCTACTGGAATTATCCAGAAGGACAAATTGGCTTCGCCTTGCAGCGTCAGCGATTCTTACGCCACATTTTTGAAGATACAATCGGCTTTGCTGCCTGCAAAATGATGCGACGCATCTACGGGCTTGCCAAAGTTGCTGACATCGCTGAGATCCCTGATTTAAAAGCTCGCTTGGAGGTGGAACGTAATGTCATGCGCATGGCAAAGGTGATGGCTCAACAACGCGGTGTCTTCCGTTCTATTGAGGAACTAACGGCATTGGCCCAAGAAATATCTCCCTTACGCTGAAGTTTCGTGAATCCGGTAGTTGAAGTACAACAGATCAGCAAGTCCTTCGGAGCAACACAGGCGCTTCGGGGTGTCTCATTCTCCTTTTTTTCAGGGGAGATCTTCGCCTTGGTGGGTGCAAATGGGGCTGGCAAATCTACTCTGATCAAGATCATCTGTGGCTACTATGAGGATTACGAAGGGGAAATTCGTATTGAGAGCCAACGTGTCCGTTTTCAAAGTCCTCAAGATTCCTTTCGTCAAGGCATCCGCACGGTTCACCAGATTATCGATCAAGGTGTAGTGCCCACAATGAGCATTTCTGAAAACCTCGCTCTCAACGAGCTTTTAGATCCAGCAACCGGATTACTTTATCGTCGTCAACACATTCGAACTCGTGCTCAGGAAATCGCGGAGCCGATGGGTCTGACGTTTACCAATTGGGATCTTCCTGTCTCCGATTTATCCCAGAGTGATCGTCAGTTGATCAGCATCGCCCGCTCTCTGGTTGGTGAACCGAAGTTGCTGATTTTGGATGAGCCGACTTCCTCGTTAAGTACCCGTGAGACAGATCGACTGTTTGATAAACTCGACCAGTTACGCTCGCAAGGAGTTGCGATTGTCTATGTTTCTCATCGACTCCATGAGATTGAGTTGCTGGCTGACCGTGCTGGTGTGGTTCGAGATGGACTGAAGAGTGCCGATCTGACTCGTCCAGTGAAATCCCAAGATTTGGTTCGTGCGATGGTAGGTGAAATAGATACAACTCCTCACGATCATCTACAGCCTGTTCAAGCAGGAAAAGTTCGACTGGAGTTGAAGGATCTTATTGTGCGTCCAGGAGACCCCGCATTGAGTCTCCAATTGAGGGCGGGGGAAATTGTTGGATTGACAGGTTTGATTGGAGCCGGAAAGTCGGAGTTAGCAGAGATTCTCTATGGCATGCGAGAACCTGTTTCTGGAGAAATTTTACTCGATGGCAAGCCTCTGCAACCCAAATCGATTTCCTCTGCAATCGACAAGGGAGTCCATCTTGTGCCAGAAGATCGCAGCAACAGAGCGGTTATTCCCCAGTTCAGTGTGAATCAAAATCTTTCCCTACCCTTTCTTAGAAGTTTTTGTCAATTTGCGTTGATGCAACCGAGAAAAGAGCAGCAGGAAGCCGATCGGATGGTGCGAGACCTAGGAGTCAAGTGCCAAGGCATACATGCCCTGATTGGTAGTCTCTCAGGGGGTAATCAACAGAAGGTGGTAGTGGCTCGCTGGCTTCAACGAAAATTCCGAGTCCTCTTATTGGATGAGCCTTTTCAAGGTGTGGATATCAAGTCCCGGCATGACATTATTCAATACCTACGAGATCAACTGCATGATGAGGTGGTGCTGGTGCTCGCTGCAGATCTCGATGAAATTCTGGAAGTAGCCGATCGAGTTCTGGTGCTCAATCGGGGACGTCTGATGGGAGAACAAAACCGTAATTCAATTGACCGAACGCAGCTCCTTGACTGGATCTCTACCACCGAAACAAAATTCGCCCATGCCTGAAGCTACAAAAATCGATAAAGGTGAAACTTCCAACAATTGGGATGCCAAGCAATTTGCCATTCGCTATGGATTTTTGATTGTGATGGCGGCCTTATACCTGTTGTTCAGCATTTTGGAACCTGCATTTTTGACCTGGAGTAATCAGTTTTCCATTCTATTAGGCATTGCGATTTATGGCATTCTCGCACTTGGAGTCACTTTCACCCTAGTTGTCGATGGCTTAGATCTGTCCATTGGCTCCGTCGCGGCTCTGAGTGTGATGATCTCCTCCTACTGCATGGTATCCATACAAAAGTAATGTTGAACGAGTAAGCATGAGCTTTAACGTGTGGAGCGTTGAGCCAACTATTAATAA
>JAQWOT010000068.1 GCA_029245725.1 SAR324 cluster bacterium
GAAGAACGTGGAGGAGCATTTTGGGATAAGGTAATGGGTCTACTCCCGGAGAACCTACTTCCCATAGATTAGAGTCTGATAACCTGCACACTGGTGAACACCTACCTGCACACTGGCGTGCATCCGGTCCATCTATTATTCTATTTCTTGTTATTAATATTATGTTACCCATTGAGGAGAAGAAATTAGCCTACAAGCATCCTCAACTTGCTGAAATTCCATCAAAGCAAGTAGCTAAGTTCTTTCCGCATCCTAAAGTAGAGATGTTATGGATAGAAACGGCTACTCAGCTTGGGTTACCGGCACTAATGGTGGGTATTCTCCTACACTTCAGATCTGTCTGGAGTAGTAGGGAGTCCGTTACACTACCGAAGGAACTATTAGATAAGTTTCATATATCCCGTGGTGTCAAACAGCGGGCACTCAAAAGCTTGGAGGAAGCTGGTCTGATCAGTGTTTTTCAGGAAACTGGACGTAGTCCTTTGATTACTTTGCGCAAGGTGTAACTGTCAGTAAAATAGCTACATTCATAAGCGAGAATGCCTAAGAAAGTACCCTATGTGAGTATTATTTTGTCGAACTAATTTATCGAAAACTAGGCTGTGGTTATACTCAATAACTTATTGGGGTGGGGTATCACTTTGTACCCTCTCTCCTGTCAAAAACCGTTACCCACTTGGATAATTTTAGAGCAAGTGTAGGATACTTGGCCTTATCGCCAAATTCTTCCTGTATGCTTTGGCGCCACTACTTTTTCAAGTTGAAGCAAAACCAAACAAATATAATCAATAGGCTTTAATTGAATTTATAATCAATTACTTTCATTAAAAACATCTTTAGGGTGGATGATATGATCCAAAAACTAGAAATCAGAACTGTAATCTTTTGACTTAGTTTCTATCAGATGAGCCTAGAAGCATTCTGATCCCAACGCTCTTTAAATCTATTAGTCATCCACAGGCATATGTCCCAAATATCTGCCAGTGGTTTACCCGATGAGGGGTGAAACGGCTGATACTCTGGTGGACCGAATTCAGGATTAATTGTAATAAATTTTCTCCCCTGATCACTGCAACTTTGTATAACTCTATCCCACCACTCCTCAAAGCGTTCAGTCCACTGTAAACCCATACCTGTTCTTGGATCCGGTACTTGTGGTCCATTCTGATAGCCAACGCGAGCATGCAAGTGAAATGTCCTTGGTATGATGAAATCCATTAATTCCTTATATCCATCACCACACATGTTACCCTCTGAGACAGTCGTAAAATGGCTAAAATCGCCTGTTAGATTCATGTCAGGAAATTCTTCAAGATACTTTTTCGTAGTCCATGGTGCATAGAGTAGTCTTGTTCTGTGAGTTTCATAAAGTACTTCAACATCTACAGATGAAGCTATTTTAAAAATTTTTGCAAAAAAATCACAGCCTCGATCAAAATCCCAAAAATCTCTTCCAGGATGGCAGTTGATTAAAATAGGTCTTCTATTAATTACTTCAGTAAGTTGCTCCTCAAATGCTTGCTCCGTATCACAAAACACCATAGCAACATATTCTAAGCCCAATTCCTCTGTGTAATCAGCAAATTCTTGTGCATCCATGCCAATATTTGCGCATTCAACACCGTCATAACCAGCATTCTTATACATTTTAAGACGTTCTTTTGGGTTACCAAAATTTTCCATGCCCCAATCACATTTCAAGTATTTTATCTTCATGGTAATCTCAATTTATGATATTATCAGTTGAAAAATTCTCATCACTTTCTAATATAATTCTTTATTTCAACTTGCAGTAAGATTGGCTGAAAAATTTTATCTAATAACCTTTGATCAACCCAAACTTACATCTGTTTGAGAAATTCCTTTTCGCTGGCTTCAAAAAATAAGGAATTATCACCAAAATTTTTTTTAGATATTATTCATTTCACTACTTTCCAACACTTTTTTCAATGATTGTCTTTTAAAGAATTGAATTAAGCATTTCCACTGTAACTATAATCTACACCTGATTCATTAATGTCAATTGATGTTCTATTGAATATCTTGTCGAACAAATTTATAAAAAATTAGAAAAAGCCTTTACTCAACAATGTAGAGAGACGAATTACTAGTTCGTATCCCTCTCTCACCAAAAAATCATTGCCCACTTAGATGATTTTAGAGCAAGTGTAGGATACTTGGCCTTATCGC